>CAZTEK010000170.1:0-3899 GCA_964612095.1 uncultured Verrucomicrobiota bacterium | reverse complement strand
TGAAAAGAGCTCCCAGTTCAGGGTCGCGACGACGCATATCTCGCAAATAACCGGTTGGATCAACCGAATCGGTCAGTACAGCCACCACGTCAGTAATGACAAACCACCACTCCTCTTCATGCCACACCCGCCGCACCTGCTTTTCCTCAAACAGAACCAGATTATTCACGCTGTTTTCTCCATTCTCATTGAATCGGCCAGTTAGGAATGGCTTCGTCGATCTGGCTCATCAGCTCAATCGTGCGGCTGAGAGCGGCGACGATCTTTTTGTAATGCTGAAGATCATCGTGCGTCAGTTGCCGCTCGCGACGGTCTTTGAGCCATTTTTCACAAACCTGATAGCCGCCGATCGTGAAGTTCCAAACATTGGAAGGTACACCGTCGAAATACTGCGTTTTGTTGATGTACACGCGGTCGTCCTCGAATTTCGGAAACCCTTTTTCGACTTCGCTGTTTCCGGCGACAGGGAAGGCGACGGACGTTTTATTCAACTCCGGCGATTCCATCAGGTGGAGAGCGGAGAGTTCGCCGCCGAGTTTGACCAGCGCGGCGAAAAGCGGTTTATCCGAGGTGAGCGGAACGCGCGGGAAATCAATTTTCAGGAAGTCGGCGTAGCGCGTCCGGTAGGTCGGCGAGTGAAGCACTGCGTAGATGTAATTGAAGATTTTCTCCGGCGTCTGCTTCCCGACTTTCTTCTCAATCTCCTTCAGAAAATCCGAAGCAAAATTCGGACGACGCACCATGTATTCCGCCGGAGGATCAAACAACATCATCGTAGTCAGCTTAGAAAGTCCGGATTTCCCCTTAGACGCAGATTCATCCGGATAGAGATAGAGCGGGAAAACATTAACCCCGCCTCTACGGAAATAATTTGCATCCATTACAAACTTAGATACTCCAATAAGCGACCATAGAGGATCGTTTACCGCAATCCCTTGTCTTCCCAACCCAAGGCAAAGATTAGTTTTCCCTGCCACATGGTCTTTGAATTCTCGCCGAGGATAATCCATTGCGATTTCATTAAAAATGCACTGTCTGTCGTCGAAAGGTCTGTAACAACACCCTATAACCTTCGATTCAATGTTCTTATCAGTACGGGCGATCCGCCGAGACTCATCCAACTTCCAATCTCGGTTATCACTCAATCCGTAACGTTGCCTCAGTTCGTCATCACGAAGGTTCTTGTTGCAGAAGTCAGCGAGTCGCGACTTGAGCGTCGCAGCATCAAAGGCAATTGCAAAATCGTCACGGTGACTCTGAAAGCCCAGCACGTTCACAGGCATGGCGTCGGTGATTTTCCAGCCGCGTTCATATTCGGCGCGCAAGTCGCCATCCTGAGGAATGAACAGGTGGAACGGTTTGCCGGGTTGAACTTTTTCCCATTTGGTCTTTTTTACATCCTGCCGTTCCAGCACGGCATATTTCTGTTCCCGTCCGCCCCACAGATCGGCGTAATGAATCTGACACTTGCGGCTGGAGTCTGGCTGTTTGACAAAGATGCCGATGCAAACGCCTTGCTGGATATCGAACACATTTTCGTCCGCGCTTCCGTCCGGTGCTGTTTCTTTTTTCTTCGAGCTGCCATGCAGGTTGAGAATGTAGATATCGTTAAAGCTTTGCATCAGCGACCAGCGCATACCACGGAACGTCGGGTTGTCGAGATAGCCGTTGTTCGAAATAAACGCCAGCACACCGCTCCCACTCTGGTCGATCCGCCACTGCGCGAAGCGGATGAATTTGACGTAGTCGTCCTGAAGCCACTTCGAGTTGCGCTCGCCCAGCGGTTCGCCGTTCACAAATTTATAGTCGTTGATCAAATCGCTGATCCATGGGCCGTTGTTTTCGGAACGGCCGGAATACGGCGGATTGCCGCAGATGACCATAATCGGCAGGTCGCGTTTGACTTCGTTTGCGGCCTCGGTTTCTTCGGCAATCCAGCGGGCGAAAAGCGGCAGACCGCTCATTTCGTGCATATCTTCGAGCGTGTTGGTGAGGAAGATATTCAGGCGGTTGCCCTCTTCCATTTCGTATTTCCAGCCCGCCTCCTGCAATTCGAGCAGGTCGCGTCCGGCCAGTTGCAGGCTTAGTTTAAAGTGCGCAATGGCATACGGTGCCATCATCAGCTCAAAGCCGAACAGGCGGGGAAGCAAGGAGTTTTTGACGTAGCCGGGCCACATCCCCGCGTCGTTGCGCTCCATAAACTGTTCGCGGATCATGCCGATGATTTCGTAGAGAAAGGTTCCGGTTCCGCAGGCGGGATCGAGAATCAGCACGCGGTGGCATTCGTCGGTCTTGCACATGGAGTCTTTTTTGGTACGCTTTTCGGGGCGGAAATTCGGGATTTTAACTTTGGAACTGTCCGCCAGTCCGTCGGGGCATTTGAATTTGCTTTTCAGGATGTGGTCCACCGAGCGGACGATGTAGGAGAC
Organism: uncultured Verrucomicrobiota bacterium; assembly: GCA_964612095.1. GTDB lineage: Bacteria > Verrucomicrobiota > Kiritimatiellia > Kiritimatiellales > Tichowtungiaceae > Tichowtungia. The sequence continues at coordinate 1,470 of CAZTEK010000170.1, read as the reverse complement.
GACCGGGTCGGGCGTATAATAAACGCCGCGTTTTTCGCGCAGGGCCGGATCATATTCGGCCAGAAAGGTTTCGTAGAAGTGAAACACCGGGTCGCTGGTTTTCTTTGAAGCGCCGAAATCTTTCAGCACCTTCAGCATGTCAGTGTGCGCCAGCACGGCGACCAAATCGTCCACGAACGGCGCAAAAAGTTCATCGTCTAGCGCCGGGCCAGTGATCTGATAGAAAAAATTTCGCAAAAACGGATTGGATTTTGGAATCAGCGCCTGAGCCTCCTGACGTGAAAAATTCTCCGGCGTCGGATCAAGTACGCGGGCGGAAAAAAGGCCGTAGGCGATGGTCTGGGCAAACATATCCGCAAAGTCGCCCGTCCGTTCCGGACGTTCCAAGTCGTGCATCAGGGTTTGCGCAAAGGCGGAGCGCCAGTCTTTGAGCATGTCTGAGGCGTTATCCTGCTCAAACGCTTTGACGATGATGTCGCGCACCATGTGCGCCAGACTCGCCATGCGGGTTGCCAGCTCTTTCGGGCGGCGAATGGTTTGCGGTTTATGTTTAATAAACTCCCGCAGCATGGTTTCAACTTCCGCCGAGCCCGCCGGATCGATCCGGACTTTATTGCCAATAAGGTTTCCGGCGCGGACGGACTGCCGGAGTTCGCCGTTCACATACCAGCGAAACTCAAGATAGTCGGTGAGAATCAGGTTTTCCAAGGCTTGGAAATAGCGTTTGAGCTGTTCGCTTTTGGCGGTTTCGTTGAGAGAAACGCCGATATCTTTGGCCTCAATGTAGCCAAGTGTCAGATTGCGCCGGGAAATCAAATAGTCCGGGGCTCCGCAGGCGGTGCGCTTCGGCTCATTGACGGCGGCAATGCCTTTATCAAAACCTTCAACCAGCTTTTTTAGTGCCGGACGATAGGTGTGTTCGGTCGCAACACCCCGCGAAGCTTCTTTTTCAATCTCTTTCAAGTATTCGAGAATCAGGTCAGCCATTGTTTACTCCGGCGTTTTTCCAAACATTGCCATTGCACTTCGTTTCATTGCCGTCGCCATGCTCCGGCCTCTCTCGACATTCGTCTCGGGTGGAAAGTTTCTACCGGATTCTTCCAATCGTTGGAAGCTCGCCGAAGTGGTTTTCTTCTTCGATCAGTTCCCGGCTTCGCATTCGCGGTAATTCGTGGTATTCGTGGGTTGTATGAAAAAAATCAGACTCGATCAACTGCTGGTAGAAAAAGGCCTCGCCGAGAGCCGTGAAAAGGCCCGACGGCTGATTGTCGCCGGACAGATTCTCGTCGAAGGATACGATTCCCCGAAGCCGGGGCAATCGCTGAATCCGGATCACAAAATCACGGTCAAAGAAGTTGAACGATTTGTCAGCCGGGGCGGCGATAAACTTGAAGGGGCGATGGATGCCTTCCAGCTAAATCTAACCGGCAAGGTCTGCCTCGACATTGGTTCTTCCACGGGCGGATTCAC
>CAZTEK010000169.1:0-3935 GCA_964612095.1 uncultured Verrucomicrobiota bacterium | reverse complement strand
CTTCAGGGATGTGCAACTGCGAAAGAATACCCAATACGCGGTCGCCATTTTCAATGGAGCTATCGAGCTTGAAGTGCAACCGCGGCGTGTATTTTAGAATGACATGCTTGCTCATACGCGCCTGGATCTCCGCACGATGGCGGTTCAGGAAGCTAATCATTCGATCCCGCGACTCTTCGTGTCCGAAAACGGAGACAAAAACCGTGGCATCGTGCAAGTCGGGCGCGGTTTTAACACCGGTGACCGTTATAGCCGCCGTGTCAAAATTGCTATTGGCAAAAAGCCGCGGAATATCAACCGCGATTTCGCGTTTGAGCAGTTCGTTAACCCGGATGATGCGTGCGCTAGACATGGAATGAATTTCGAATATTGAACAAAGAATAATGAATTACGAAGTTCAGATTTCTTTCTGCATTCGTGATTCCTTATTCGATATTCTGCGGTTTTAAAGTTTCTGGGCGATTTTTTCCACGGTATAGGCTTCGATAACGTCGCCTTCCTGGAAGTTCATAAAGTTGTCAGGGCGAATACCGCACTCCTGCCCATCGCGTACTTCAGCCGCGTCGCTCTGGAAGCGTTTGAGTGAACCAATGGTTCCTTTATAGAGGACTTCAGTGCCGCGTTTGATGCGAATGCTGGCGCGCGAAGTCACTTTACCTTCAACCACCATGCAACCAGCCACTTTGTTGCGCTTGCCCATGTCGAAGATCGTACGAATTTCAGCTTTTCCAAGATACGTTTCGCGCAACTCAGGATCGAGCAATCCACACATAGCGACTTCAACCTCTTCGAGCAGCTCATAAATGATGCTATAGAGGCGGATTTCAACGCCTTCTTTTTTGGAGGCCGCAGTGACACCATTTTCTTTAGCCACATGGAAGCCGAGAATGATCGCATTCGAGGCGCTGGCCAGCATGACGTCGTTGGTAGTGATATTACCAACATCGCTGATCAAGATTTTTAATTTCACCTTATCGCTCTTAATTCCTGCAAGCGAATGCGTGATAGCTTCAACAGAACCCTGTACGTCACATTTAACAATGACATTAAGTTCTTTGACTTCATTAGCACCGATCTTCGAAAACAAATCATCCAGCGAAACTTTTCCGCGCGAAGTCTGGTTGAGGTCAGCCGATTTAAGATCGGCCAACAGTGTTTCTGAAAGCTGTCTGGCTTCGGCCGCATTGGAGCATACGGTGAACTCATCGCCTGCACCGGGAACACCGGTGAGGCCAAGACATTTCACAGCGCAGGATGGACCCGCCGTGCGAACCTGTTTGCCTTGGTCGTTGATCAGCGCTTTGATACGGCCACACTGAGCGCCGCAAATAACATTATCGCCCACTTTGAGCGTGCCGTCGCGGACAAGCAACGTAGCGGTCGGACCCATGCCGGGTTCCATTTGCGCTTCAATAACAAAGCCGTTGGCCCGTTTATGCGCATTGGCTCGCAGTTCGAGCATTTCAGCGTCGAGCGAAATGCGCTCGAGTAGCGTGTCAATACCTGCGCCGGTAGCCGCGCTGACCGGAATACAGCCAACGGATCCGCCCCATTCTTCAACCATAACACCATGTTCATTAAGCTGTTGCTTGATACGATCCGGATGGGTTCCTGGTAGATCCATCTTGTTCATGGCAACGATAATACAAACACCGGCGGCTTTAGCATGTTTAATGGCTTCGATAGTCTGCGGCATAACCCCGTCATCAGCGGCAACAACGAGAACCGCAATGTCCGTGACGTTTGCGCCGCGAGCGCGCATAGCGGTGAAGGCGGCATGACCGGGCGTATCAAGAAAAGTAATCTGTCGTGCATCCATATCGACCGTGTAAGCGCCGATATGCTGTGTAATGCCGCCCGATTCGCCAGCAACCACTTTTGTGTTGCGGATACGGTCAAGCAGTGAGGTTTTGCCGTGGTCAACATGACCCATAAAAGTGACAATCGGCGGGCGGATTTCGAGATCTTCAGGTCGATCTTTTTCAACCGGTGCGACAGGCTTGCGAGGCGTTTCCTCGACGGGCTTAGGTTGTGGTTTATCTTTTTTCTTCAGTTCGACCACAAACCCATGTTTTTCGCCGATTTGTTTGGCGATTTTGATGTCGATATCCTGATTGATCGACGCAAAAATATTCATCTTCATCAATTCAGCGATGAGATGATTAGGCTTCACAGCCATCTTTTCAGCCAACTCTTTGACGGCAATTTGCGGCTTGGCGAAAGAAAGGATGAGGGAGGCTTCTTCGGCAGGCTCTTCCGCCGCTACCGCTACCGGCTCCGGCGCAACCTCTTTTTTTGGAACGTCGATTTTTGGCGTAGCAACAACAGGAATATTTTTAGCGGCCTTGGCCGCACGGGCTGCTTCAATAGAAGCGAAGCCGAGCTCGTCGCAAACAATCACAACTTCCTTGTCGGCAAGGAGACTCTGACCGTCTTCGGCCTTGATATCCACATCGCTGAGGATTTCAAGTAGCTCTTCGACGGTTACATCTAAATCGGTGGCTAGTTCGTGGACTCTCATTCTTTAATTTCACCATGTTTTGCCGTGTAGGCTTTTTCCGCAGCGCTCCAGAGAGCCTGCGCCTGTTCAGGAGTAACGTCCTCGATTTCTTCGAGGTCGGATAGATCGGCAGCCATAACGCCTTCGACAGACAAGAATCCGGCATAAACCAATTTTTCAGCCCATTCTTCGCCGATTCCTTCGACTGTAGCCAACGTATGAACGGCGGCGGCTACGCGCTCTTCAAAATTCATGTCCTCTTCATCCTTCTGGATGTCCACACGCCAACCAATCAGCTTGGAGGTAAGGCGGGCATTTTGGCCGCGCTTACCAATAGCCAACGACAATTGATCCGCATCAACAGTGACCGTAACGGTGTGGGTTGGCTCATCTACAGCGACTGTTTTTAGTTTAGCGGGGGCCAGTGCGTTGATGACCAACGTCTTGATATCATCGCTCCAGCGAACAATGTCAATTTTTTCACCGTTCAGTTCGCGAACGATATTTTTAACGCGCATGCCGCGGATACCGACACAAGCGCCGACAGGATCAACGCGCTCATCGTGCGAAATAACCGCCACTTTGCTACGGCAACCCGCTTCGCGAGCTATGCCGCGAATTTCCATAGTACCGTCTGCAATTTCAGACACTTCCAACTCAAAAAGACGGCGAACAAAATCCGGATGACTACGCGAAAGGAGGATTTCTGGCCCAGACTCCCGATCCTTAATAGAAGCAATGTAAGCACGAATGCGCTCGCCCACTTCATATTCTTCGGTCGGAACACGTTCTTTGGATGGCATTACGCCTTCGGCGCCGTGATCGAGCTCAATAACTACAGTGCTTCGCTCAAAACGACGCACGGTGCCGGTAACAATCTCTCCGGTACGATTCTTGTAATCATCGAAAATCCGGCTCTTTTCGGCCTGACGAATACGTTGAAGAATAGTCTGCTTGGCGGTTTGCGCGGCGATACGGCCAAAATTACGCGGTGTAGATTCAATTTCGACCACCTCATCGAGTTGCGCAGAAGGATTGGTTCGACGGGCTTCAGCTAGACTGACTTCGTTGTAGCGATTATTAACTGCTATAACAACTTTTTTGCGCGCAAAGGCTTTGATATCAAGGGTTTCCCTGCTTATCTCAACGCGCAGGTCTTCCGCATCAGCCACACTTTTACTGGCCGCATTTTGCAAAGCAGATTCTATTGCCCCAATAATGGTTTCGCGATCAACTCCACGCTCGCGTTCCATATATTCCACAACGGCACTCAGTTCGCTGTTCATCGTCCCCTCCCGATTTCAAAAAGCCAAAAAAACAAAGCCCTGGAGCAAAAAAGAGCGGACCGGGGGCCCACTCTCTCTTCCAAAGACCAACTTCAAAGCCCGCAATCTACGCTTCCGGACGGGGTGGGTCAAGGGGTTTTTCAATACGG
>CAZTEK010000168.1:0-3947 GCA_964612095.1 uncultured Verrucomicrobiota bacterium | reverse complement strand
GCCGTTTGCTTGGTCTCGGCGTGGAAGCCGAACGTGTCCGTGTGGATGATTGGGAATAAAGGAGCCGCATGAAGGCCTCAGATTACATCGCAGATTTTTTGCATGCGAAAGGTGTTCCGTTTGTCTTTGAGATGATCGGCGGGATGATCACGCACATCATCGATTCCATTGAGCAAAAGGGATGCGTTAAAATTATCAGCATGCACCATGAGCAGGCAGCAGGATTCGCCGCCGAGGCGGTAGGGCGCATGAGCGGAGTTCCGGGCGTAGCGCTGGCGACCAGCGGACCGGGGGCGACCAATCTAGTAACCGCCATCGGAAGCTGTTATTTTGATTCAGTTCCGACAGTCTTTATCACCGGGCAGGTTAATACGACCGAGCTTTCCGGTGACCGGGCGATTCGACAACAGGGGTTTCAGGAAACCGATATTGTCTCGATTGTAAAACCCATCACTAAAGCGGCATGGATAGTGAAAACGGCGGAAGAGCTTCCTCAGATTCTCGAGCGGGCATTCCAACTGGCTGTTGAAGGACGGCCCGGCCCAGTATTGATCGATATTCCTATGGATGTGCAGCGCATGGATGTGAAGTCGCCAGCGACCAACCTCGCCCAAATCAAACGGGTTGCCGGTGATGACGTTCGCGATTTTGCCAAAAGGGCATCAGACGCTTTAGCGGCGGCAGAAAGACCGCTTTTGATTGCGGGCGGAGGCCTCCGCTCCGCCGGTGTGGCCGCACAATTCAGGGAGATGGCAGATTTATTAAATGTTCCGGTGATTTCCTCGCTGATGGGGTTGGATGTGCTCCCTTCGGGGCATTCATTGAGAGTCGGAATGTTCGGCACGTATGGCAACCGGTGGGCTAATCAGGCGGTAATGGAAAGTGATTGTCTGCTGGTGCTGGGCAGCCGACTGGATGTTCGTCAGACCGGCGCCGATGTGGACGGGTTCAAAGGGGCCCGCCGGATTTTTCATGTGGACTGTGAACCGGGACAGCTTAACAACCGGGTGACCGGCTGTGAGGTGTGTGTTGCCGAATTACCTGACTTCATCGATGCCATGCTTTCAGTCGCTGTTGGTGAACCACATCGCAAACGGGAAACATGGGAGTCCTGGATTTCTGGCAAAAAGAGTCTTGCGCCGGATACGGCGGAACTTAAAGGGTGTAAAGGCATTAACCCCAATCTTTTTATTCGTGATCTGTCTGCGGCATCCGCGAAAGCTTCGGCCATTTTGGCCGATGTCGGGAAAAACCAAATGTGGGCCGCGCAGTCGGTTGAGTTGCATGAAGGTCAGCGGTTTTTGGTGTCTGGCGGAATGGGATCCATGGGGTTTGCTTTGCCGGCTGCGGTCGGGGCGTCCTTTTCGTCAGGAAAGCCGGTGGTGATGGTGGCTGGCGACGGTGGAATGCAGTGCAATATCCATGAACTGGAAACAATTTCTTTACATAAGCTTCCGGTCAAGATGGTGGTTTTCAATAACAACAGCCTGGGTATGGTCGGCCAGTTTCAGGAGGAATATTTCGAATCGCGCATGCGCTCAACCATCTGGGGCTACAGTGCGCCGGACTTTGAGGCCGTTGCCAAGGCCTACCGGATTCCTGCAAAGACAATTCGTTCTCCGGAAGAAGTGGATGCCGCGATTCAGTGGCTTTGGAGCACTCAGGACGCACCTGCACTGTTGAATGTGATCATTGATGTGGACACAAAGGTTTTCCCGAAGACAACCTTTGGAAAGCCGCTCAATGAAATGGAACCTTATCTTGATCAAGTCCGATGAATACACTTCATCAAAAGCGGATATTCCTGACTGGCGGAACCGGTCTGTTTGGCAAATGGCTGCTGGATTTTTTGCAGGCATTGGAAGTAAAGGTTGTTATTTTAAGCCGGAACCCCGCGCAGTTTCCGGAGCTTGGTAAAAACTCGAATATCACTTTCATTCAAGGTGATGTTCGTAATTTCAGTTTTCCGTCCGGACACTTCGATTACGTAATTCATGCGGCGACGGAGGCCAGTGTGAAGCTGAATCAGGAAAATCCTGATGAAATGGTTTCCGTGATTGTCGACGGTACCCGGCGGGTTCTCGAATTTTCAAAACAGGCTGGCGTTAAACGGCTTCTTTATGTCAGCTCCGGAGCGGTCTGCGGGATTCAGCCCCCAGAGTTGTCACACATTCCGGAAACATTCCCGTGCAATCCGGTGACAGCCTACGGGAAAGGTAAGCTGAAAGCCGAACAACTGTGTCTTGAAAGCGACGTAGAAGCGGTCATTGCCCGTCCGTTTGCCTTTGTCGGGCCGTGGCTTCCGCTGGATACGCATTTTGCCATTGGCAATTTTATCGGGAACTGCCTGCGAGATGAGTCGATTGAAATAAAGGGCGACGGCACGCCGTTGCGTTCCTATATGTACGGCACCGATCTGGCGGAATGGCTGTGGACGATTCTTCTGAGCGGCGAACCCTCGCGGATCTACAACGTCGGTTCCGATGACGCGATCTCCATTTCCGATCTGGCCCGGCTTGTTCGGGAATGCGCCGGAACGCAGAACGAGATTATCGTCCATGGGAAGAAAGTTGATGGCGCATTGCCGGCGCGCTATGTGCCGTCGGTTGAACGTGCGAAAAAAGAATTGGCCTTATGTCAGCGCGTCTCTTTACCTGATGCGATTCGTCAAACAATCGGTTGGTACCGATCCGGTTCTGTTTAATAAAAGTTACGGGTGGTAATGATTTTAAACTCGGCTTCGGGATAATGGTTGAGAAAGGCTTTGTTGGCTGCGGCTTTTCTCCATTTGACTTCTATGCCGGTCAGGTGCGTATCGGTTTTTATTACGACGTCAATTTCAGAGCCTTGTTTTGTACGCCAGTAGTAAAAATCCAGACCTGCATTCTGATAACTGTTTTGCTTGATCAGTTCGCTGATGACAAAGTTTTCGAACAGCGGGCCTTTATCCAGTCGTGATTCAAGGCTTGAGAAATCGCTGATCAGTGCGTTGCGCAGGCCGGTGTCATAAAAAAATATTTTTGGTGATTTAACAATTTCATCCCGCCGGTTCTTGGTATAGGGGTAAAGTCGGAACAGGATGAAGCTCTGCTCAAAGATATCGATGTAGCGTTTAATGACTCGCTGGTCTGCAGAAAGACGGAGGGCCAGCTCGGAATAATTGATGAGATTTCCGATCTGAAAGGCCAGCAGTTTCAATAGATTTGCGGCCAGGGTTTTATTCTCGATCAGGTGAAGTTCCAGCAGATCTTTGAAAATCAGACTGTCGGTGAAGTTCTGCAGATATTTTTTGTCATTCGGCAGGTCAATCAGGGCCGGATATTGCCCGTAAATCAGACAGTTCTCCAGTATCGCATCCATATCAAAGCGGTACATTTTATCGTTCGGTTCCCGGCTGTTGCAACGTGCATTTTCCAGCAGATTGAAATTGAGGCCAGACTCGATGCCTTTTTGCGCCAGATACTCTGAGAAGGTCAGCGGATACATCAAATAATCAATTTTTCGTCCGGCCAGACTTTCGCCGGTTTTATTTTTAATATGAAAAGAGGATGATCCGGTGATGATGATTTTCAGACCGGGCATTTGATCATAGATAATTTTGACGGCTCGCCCCGGGTTTTCCAGCAAATGGACTTCATCAATAATAAGTTCCTTGGCTGTTCCGCGGATCAATAACTTATACGTCTCAATGTCGTACGAATTTAAAATTTTCCGCACCGGTTCGTTGTCTACCAGCAGGTAATCCGCATTGGGAAACAGTCTTTTGACCAGCGTGGTTTTCCCGACCTGCCGGGAGCCAAGTATAACTAAAACCTGCTTGTACTTTTCGAAATGAGCGGCAACCTGTTGTTCTAAATGACGGGTGATATTCATATCTATTTATACCAGTAATGATTAAAAAGACATACCTTTTTATACGTATCACGCATTCAATGCAACACTTATCT
>CAZTEK010000167.1:0-3966 GCA_964612095.1 uncultured Verrucomicrobiota bacterium | reverse complement strand
ATACTCTAAAACAGAAGGCGTTTTACAATCGCGGCACCGCGTTGCTGGCTGGAACGACGCAGCAAACTAATGCAATTTTCGACACGGCTGCTCAGGCTGCAGATCTCTTCGAGCTGGCACTCGCGCTCAAGCCGGACGACCAAGCCGCTAAGCAGAATTTTGAGCGCGCCATCAATCTAGTCGTCTCTTCCCGTATCAGCAGTTCGGGAAAACTGATTCAGGAAGCCGATACCCTGCTAACCGAATTCAAAGCGAAAAAGGCCAAAGAAAACTACGAGAAAGCCAAAGAAATTTTGGCGCCGATTTTCGAAAACTATTTGTCAGATAATCGAACGGCAATGGGGCTTAAGCAACAGGCTGACAAACAACTTGCGATGTTGTCAAAAGCGGTGCGAGAAACCAGAGATGAGCTGGAAAAAGCCAAACAAGCCATCGCCGCATATCAATACAAGCCAGCGGCCGACATCATGCGGGACGATAAACCAATCCGAAAATGGGCGTTCGATCTAGATGAAAAACTGGCGCAGGAATTCCAGCAATTTAACGATAATAACCGCAAGGTCATTGAAATTGTTTATCCACCCAATCCGCTGAAGCCATGAAACTTTATCAGTCCATCTTAATTTGCATCGCGCTATGCGCCACGGCTTCGGCGCAGACCGCTACGCAACTTTTCAATCCGCCGGCCAAAGAATACATTTACGGCAACACTCCGGTCGCCAGCAATCTGGTCGCGGAAGCTCTCGAAAAATTCCCACAAGATGAAAAGCTCCTGAAACTTAAAAAACTGATCGAAGAGCAACAACAGAAGCAGGATCGACAGAAACAGGATCAGCAAAATCAGCAGAAGGATAATCAGGACGACAAAAAGGATCAAAAGCAGAACCAACAGCAAGATCAGCAGAAACAAGAGGACCAAAAGAAGTCGTCCGATCAAAAGCAGGGTCAGGATCAACAACAACCGGCTCAGCCCAAACAGGCGGGCGAGATGAGCAAGGAAGAGGCGCAGCAGTTACTTGACGCGATGAAACAGGATGAGCAGGATCAACGAACGAACCTGAAACCATTTCTGGGCGGACCCGTCCGGGTGGAAAAAGATTGGTAGGAGAGACGATTGAAGATTTTCGATTTTAGATTTCCGATTTTGATGGGACTGATTGCCGCGAACGCCTTCGGCTTTGAGGCGACGATGACCATTCAGCCGCCGCTGATCCAACTGGGTGAGTCGGCTACGCTGAGTATTGAAGTACGGAATGCAAAGAAAACACAGCCACCTGCTTTACCGGAGGTTCCCGGCCTGCGTTTTTCCGGCGCGAGTCAGTCGCAGCAAACCAGCTGGGTCAACGGCAAAACAGACAGCTCCACCACTTTTAGTTTTCAAATTGCTCCGCAACAAACCGGTACTTTTAAAATCGGACCATTTGATTACAAAGTGGACGGCGAAACAAAAACCCTGCAAGGCGAGCTGAAGGTCGTCGCCACGTCCGGCGACGCCTCACAGCCGCAAAGTTGGTCCGAAATTCTTTTTGCCCGTCTTGAGCCGGATCGTAAAAGTGCTTATGTGCAAGAGCCCTTCGGGCTAACACTGTCCATCTATTCGCGACAAGGCCTGCAAATGGCGGGCAATATCAACCTTCAGGGCATGCCGGAAACTGGACTCAGTGAACTGAAGTGGCAGGAAGCGCAACCTAACCGCGTAGCAATTAGTAATGTCATCTATGATGTCCGGCAGTTTCATTGCCGCACACGAGCCATGAGTTCCGGCGGGTTTGAGTTTAAACCTTCTATAACCGTACAGGTGGTCACCCCAAACCAAAACCACCGTTCAAACGATCCGTTTTTCGGCTCCATGTTTCAACGCACCGAAACGCGCCCAGTCGATGTTCAGGTTGAAAAGGCAACGATCGAAGTTAAGCCGCTTCCAGAACAAGGTAAGCCTTTCGGATTCAGTGGTGCCGTTGGCCAGTTCGAGTTTCAAGTAACCGCGCAACCTCTAAAAGTGCAACCGGGAGATCCAATCACATTGACTATGGCCATCAGCGGAGACGGAAACTTTGACCGGGTCATGATTCCTTCGCTTCCCACCAACGGGTCGTTCCGACTCTTCGGCGAACCGATACGGAAGCCGGAAGATAATGGAGTCCGTTTTGAACAGGTCATTTCGCCACGCACGGCAAATGTTACAGAAATTCCAGCCATCGCTTTTTCCTATTTTGATACGAAGTCCGAACAGTACCGCACACTGAACAGCACGCCGTTGCCAATCTCAGTCGAGGCTTCATCTAATAGCGTCGCACAAGTTTTTGTAGCAAAAGATTCGATCGTTCTCCCTCCTCCAGAAACCCCGTTTGCAACAGAAAGCGATCTGCAACGTATTGAAAGCCAGGTGAAAAATATCTGGCAAACCGTCCGTCCATGGTTGTGGGCAATTCCCTCGGCACTCATTCTAATCAGCATCTTTTTCTTCATCCGTAAATTTCATAAGACACGGCAGAGCGATACTGCACGGGTAAGAAGACAGAAAGCCCCCAAAGCCGCGCGCAAGGCTTTACGTACTGCTGAACACGCACGCAACCAAGGTGACGTTAAAGTTTTTTATGACGCGTTATGGTGTGCGCTGGCCGATTATTTTGGACACCGCCTAAATCTATCGCCCGGCGACGTGACGGTATCCACCGTACTTCCAGCACTAACCAACGCCCGCATTGATCCAAAACAAATTCATGCGCTACGTGCTATTTTCGAACAATTAGAAACCTGTCGTTATGGGGCGCCAACAGCAATTGCACCTGAAAATATGGAGCAATTGCAAAGCGAGTTAGAACAGATATTGAAGCGGTGTGAAAAGGTACGATTTTAACCGGCGCTCATTCACCCGAAACCTATTCATCCGCGAAAGTTGACTTTCAAATTATTGGGTATATACTACGGTATATATCTAAGGAGATGAATCATGCAAACAGCCAAGCTTTTTACGAACGGCCGCAGTCAGGCCGTACGACTGCCGAAAGAATACCGGCTGGATGGAACAGATGTTTTCATTACCAGCCTCGACGGAGTGATTATGCTCATCCCCCGGAAAACTCCTTGGGCCGGCTTTGTTGCCAGTCTTAAGCGCTTTACCGGCGACTTTATGGAAGAGCGTGAACAACCGGCACTTGAACAGCGGGTCTTCTGATGCAATACATGCTGGATACCAATATCTGCATTTTTATCATCCGTCAGAAAAACCCGGCGGTCATAAAGCAAATCACCCGGCACCGCCCGGAAGATTTATTGATTTCCTCGATCTCCGTCAGCGAACTCGAGTATGGATGTGAAAAAAGCGCTGATCCGGAAAAAAATCGGCTGGCGCTCATGGAATTTTTATCGCCGTTCACCATCCTTCCATTCGATCCCTCGGCGGCACAACACTACGGAGAAATCCGCGCTCAACTCGAACGGGACGGAACTCCGGTCGGGGCAATGGATATGCTGATTGCAGCTCACGCCAGATCGGTTAATGCAACACTCGTTACCAACAACACCCGCGATTTTAAACGGATCAAAGGGTTAAACCTTGCCGACTGGTCATAATGGCTGTTGACCCGCCGGTATCCGCGAAGGGTAAAGAGTTCTCTCGCCAAGGCGCTAAGCCGCAAAAGGTGGAGCGCCGTCCCGGCGTGCTTCTCTTCTTCCCCAGATCGCGCCGGGACGGCGCGTTCCACCTTTCAGCCAAATAGGTCAACAAGGGGACTTGACCGCAAAATATTGCAGGAGTAATATCTGAGTCGTGAGGAAGAGATGAAGAAAAACCTCACCTGTTCTTTAAAAATTTAGCCCGCCCGGCAGGCAACAAGTTTCCGATCCGTTAACAATAAAAATTAGGGCGCTCGGGACAGTGCTGATGTATTCCATCTTCACTTTAGGGTGCCCACCTTGTAAATCAGGGTTCGGAAATGAGCCTCCCGGATACGGGCGCTTTTA
>CAZTEK010000166.1:0-3987 GCA_964612095.1 uncultured Verrucomicrobiota bacterium | reverse complement strand
CAACGGCGACGCTGGCGGCCACCGGGAAAAAGTGAAAGTCTATGGCCGCGCCGGTCAGCCGTGTACCGTTTGCGGCCAGCCACTGCACAAAATCAAAATCGCCCAGCGCACCACGGTCTTCTGTGCGCACTGTCAGAAATAAATGGCTTTATCGCTTCAAGGAAAGCCGGTAACTTCTGATCGATGAAGAATGTAATTCAAATCGTTGGTATCCTATTGTCGCTCATGCTGACCGGTTGCGCGGGGTTCATGAATGGCTATCTGGCTGACTGTCCCGGCAACTCAGAATTTCGGCAAGTACAAGCATCGTCGTTTCCGGCTATCAAAAGTGACCTCTATCTCATGCGACAGAATCATCAATCCGAGAGGAATATCGTCGGCAAAACGATTTTTGATACAATGATGGTAATCGACGTTCCCATAAGTGCCTGTGTTGACACGATCTTTCTCCCATTTCGCGGAGTCGGCTATCTGATTCATGGGAAGAGAGATGCCGAGAACACAACTGTAGAGCGATAGACGATGACAGTTATGAAACAAAAAAGCCGTTCCGGAGTCCGGAACGGCTTTCGTGCATCTGGGCGTAACGCTTACGCGTCGCCGAGCTGCCAGCGGGTGTAGCGCTTGATGGTGATGGTGTCACCGATCTCTTTGCCTTTTGCCGCAAGCAATTCTGTGATGCTGATTTTGTCTTCTTTGACGAACGGCTGTTCGATCAGGCAGATCTGTGAGTAGAACTTGTTGAGTTTACCTTTCAGGATGCCTTCGACGATGTTGGCCGGTTTGCCTTCGACCTGTTTGAGGAAGAGGGCTTTTTCGTCTTCAACGAGCTGGGCCGGAACGCCGGAGCGATCCAGCGATGCCGGACGGGCTGCCGCGATGTGCAGGCAGATGTCGAGCGCCAGTTCTTTGTAGACGGCGTTGTTGAGTGTGTCGGCCTTGCTGAACGCGAGTTCAGCGAGTACGCCGCAGGTGCCGCCCATGTGAATGTAGCTGGCAACCGCACCGGTGCCGGAAACGGTGTATTTTTCGCTCTTGCGCAGAACGATGTTTTCACCGATTTCAGCGACCTTGGCGACGATGTCGGCTTTGAATGTTTCGGCAGGATCGCCAGCGCAATTCATCGCTTTATCGGTCATTTCCGTCACGAATTTTTGGAAGATTTCGTTACGGGTGACGAAGTCGGTTTCGCAGTTGATTTCAACCATGACGCCGGTTTTGCCGTCAGCGGAAACCTTGGCGGAGATTTTGCCGTTCTTGGCGACGCGATCCGCCTTTTTGGCGGCCACGGCCATGCCGCGTTCACGCAGCAGTTTGAAGGCTTGTTCTTTGTCGCCGTTGGCTTCCTGGAGTGCGCGTTTGCATTCCATCATGCTGACGTTGGTGGCGTCGCGAAGTTCTTTGACCATGCTTGCTGTAATTTCAGCCATTGTTAGATCCTCTCAATTAAAGTTACTCAGCCTTCGCTTCTTCGGTGACAGCAGGAGCTTCTACGGTAAGTGCGGCGGCTCTTTCTTCGGCAGCTTTCGCTTCAGCAACTTTTGCTTCGGCATCGGCTTTCGCTTTGAATTCGGCTTTGTCGGCTTCTTTCTTCTTTTCCTTTTCAGCGGCGACTTTTTCTTTTTTCAGTTTATCGAGCACTTTAGCGCGTTTCTTTTTCTCTTCGTCTTCTTTGGCTTTGCGCTCTTCACGGGCGGCATCGGCAACGGCTTTGTCGGCATCGTCTTTTTCTTTGCGGCGCTTGTCTTCAGCGGCTTTTGCTTTAGCGCAAGCAACGTGAGCTTCGGTAATGGTACCGCCAAGGATTTCGGCGATCAGCGTGAGTGAGCGGATGGAGTCGTCGTTACCAGGGATTGGATAAGCAACTAAATCTGGATCGGCGTTGGTATCGACCAATGCGACTACTGGGATACCCAGACGCTGTGCTTCGGCGATTGCCAGTTTTTCGCGGCAGATGTCGATGACGAGCAGGGCGCCCGGCAGGGAGGTCATATCTTTCACGCCGGTCAGATTGCGTTCGAGCTTGGTGAGTTCGCGGCGCAGAACCGACTGTTCTTGTTTCGGATAGGCTTTGAGCTTCACTTCATCGGCGAAGAGAGCCTGCAATTCTTCCATGCGTTTAACGCTCTGACGGATGGTCTGGTTGTTGGTGAGCATACCGCCGAGCCAGCGGTAGATAACGTAAGGCTGGCCGGCTTTTTCAGCAGCTTCTTGAAAAATGGTGCGAGCCTGTTTCTTGGTGCCGACGAAAAGGATGCGGCGACCGTTCATGACAAGACCGCTCAGAAACTCTTGTGCCAGCTTGAGCTGTACCATGGTTTTCTGGAGGTCGATGATGTAGATCCCGCCTTTAGCGCCATGAATGAAGCGCTTCATTTTGGGGTTCCAGCGTTTGGTCTGATGACCGAAGTGCAGACCGGCATCCAACAGTTCTTGAATCGTCACAGTTTTCTGAGACATATGTAGCCCTTTCTATAGTTCGTTTTTGAACAATCCGCTTTGGCTTTCCGGGGGCAACCGGACAGCACTCGCTTCAGCCCCGCTTTGTGCGGAAGCTATTAAGGGGGCAGGTTATACGCAGGGAAATCACGTCTGGCAAGCGAATAGGGAATGGAATATTGGATTGGCGGAATGATGGATTCCTGGAAGCACTGTAACAATTCAGCAATCCATTCAGTCATTACTCGTGGTGGTGTCGGACGTCCAGTCCCTTAACCACGAAAATTGCATTTTCGGCGATATTGGTCGCGTGGTCGCCGATTCGTTCTAGGTTGCGGGCAATTAGAAGCAAATTAAGTGCGCGCTTAATCACGCTGGCATCTTTTTGCATTAGCGCGAGTAAATCGATGGTAATGCGCCGGTTCATATCGTCGAGTTGGTCGTCGCGCAGTAATACGGTGCGTGCCCGATCCGCCGCCCGATTGACGTAGGCATGTAGGCTTTCCTTGACCATCAAGCTGGCTAGAGCCGCCATGTCCGGCAGGCTGGTGGCCATCGGCCCGAGTGGCGGTTCTTCCAGCAGTCGTTCCGCTTTGTCACAGATATTGATAGCCAGATCGGCCATTCGTTCTAGGTCGCCGTTGGTTTTTACAGCACCGAGGATGAACCGCAGGTCGCCAGCGGTTGGCTGGTAGAGGGCGATCAGCCGCAGGCAGATTCCGTCGATTTCAATTTGTAGCTTGTTGACCTGCTCTTCGTGTTCGCGAATGCGCGGAACGGTGGAGGCGTTGCGTTCGCACAATACATGAATTGCGTCGGTAATCATGGCTTCACTGAGCGCGCTCATTTTAATCAGAGTGTGCTTTAGAATGGTTAACTGTTCGTCAAAATGCCGTTCCATATTAAGTCGCTCCTAGCCGTATCGTCCGCTGATGTAGTCCTGTGTTCGTTTGTCTGCTGGGTTTGTAAAAATATTGCCGGTTAGTCCGAATTCAATCATGTCGCCCAGGAGCATGTAGCCCGAGAAATCCGAGATGCGTGCGGCCTGTTGCATGTTATGGGTTACAATGACGATGGTGTATTGCTCCCGCAGTTCCAGCATTAGGTCTTCGATTTTTCCGGTAGAAATGGGATCAAGCGCCGAGCAGGGCTCGTCCATGAGAATCACTTCGGGTTCCACGGCCAGCAGGCGCGCTACGCAAAGTCGCTGCTGCTGATCCATTGGCAGGTTCAGGGCGGGGCTATCCAGACGATCTTTTAGCTGATCCCATAGCCATGCGGCTCGAAGACTGCGTTCGATGACTTCCTGAAGCTGATTTTTGCGAGTGATGCCTGCCACGCGCAGACCAAAGGCCACATTGTCCCAGACGGACAGGGGGAACGGGTTGGGGCGCTGGAAAACCATGCCCACCCGTTTGCGCAGTTTGCAAACATCCATGTCGGCACCATAGATGGATTGGCCGTCGAGCGTTACGCTTCCGGTTACTCGTGTTCCGGGAATGAGATCGTTCATGCGGTTTAGACAGCGCAGCAGGGTGGATTTGCCAC
>CAZTEK010000165.1:0-4004 GCA_964612095.1 uncultured Verrucomicrobiota bacterium | reverse complement strand
CAGAACACCTGCCCTTATTTCCGATTAGGGCACCGGACAGGTGCCCTAATCGGAAGATCGCGTTTTTACCGAGCATACATCAAAAAAACCTTTAAACATTGGCTGTAATTGATGTTTTAGTGGTGCACCCATCAGGAGTCGAACCTGAAACCTTCTGATTCGTAGTCAGATGCTCTATCCAATTGAGCTATGGGTGCGTCAAAGAAGCGCAGAATGTACTGTGTGCCCTTCAGTGAATCAATCGCAAAAGCCAAACTATTTTGCAGCGGCTTTAAGCGCTTCGATTTTGTCGGTCTTTTCCCATGGAAATTGCGAACGACCAAAATGTCCATAGGCCGCGGTTTCGCGATAACTCCAGCCTTTCGGTGTCAATAGACCCAACTCTTTGATGAGTGCAGCAGGACGGAAGTCGAAGATTTTTCCAGAAGAAACAATCGCTTCAAGCACGTTATCTTCCAGCTTACCGGTACCGTAGGTATCAACATTGATGCTAAGTGGCTTGGCGACGCCAATAGCATAGGCCACCTGTACTTCGCATTTTTTGGCCAGTCCAGAAGCAACGATGTTCTTGGCAACGTAACGAGCGTAATAGGCCGCTGAACGGTCCACTTTGGACGGATCTTTACCAGAAAAGGCTCCGCCACCATGGCTACCGACACCGCCATAGGTATCCACAATGATCTTGCGACCCGTAAGGCCTGCATCGCCGTGAGGGCCCCCAATAACAAACTTGCCAGTCGGATTGATGAAATATTCGACGTCGCCCTTGAGCAACCCCGTCGGCGCAAGCACTTGTTTCACCACTTCGATGAGCTCTTTACGAATTTTTTCAAGCGGCACGTCGGCCGTCTGGTGAGAAACAACCACCGATGTAATGTGATGCGGCTGACCATTGACATATTTAATCGAGACTTGAGATTTTGCATCGGGCCGCAGGTAAGGAATTGCACCCGTTTTGCGGATTTTCTGCAGTTCATCAAGAAGCAAGTGGCTGTAATGAACCGGAGCCGGCATCAGAGCCTCGGTTTCATCGGAAGCATAACCAAACATCATGCCCTGGTCGCCAGCACCCTGCTCCAGAAAGAGCCCTCTACCTTCATCCACACCCTGTGCGATGTCGGGCGACTGTCCGTGAAGACGGCAAATATACTCAAACGTTTCAGCACAAAACTCGAGCTCCGCATGATCGTAACCGATTCCGCGCACTACATCGCGCGCAATGGCTTCAGGCTTAATTTTATCCCAGCCCGTGCAGGTGATTTCACCCGCATTAACTACCAAATTGGTACTAACAAGTGTTTCGCAAGCAACACGGCTTTTAGGATCCTGCACAAGACACGCATCAAGAATAGCATCTGAAATCTGATCGCATATCTTGTCGGGATGGCCTTCTGAAACCGATTCCGAAGTAAAAACATGATCCACATTGATTTTGCTCATAGCACGGGTACCTCTCTATCAATTCGTTTATCCGGATGGATGAATTTCTGGCTAATGTACCCGCTTCAACTGATCAACTCAAGAATTTCCGGTGATGTTTTTTTCAGTAGTTCGCGACATTGAGTGAAAATGTCCTCTGCCGTATAGTGTTGCATGGCGCATTCAGCCAACTCTCGACATTCAGAATAATGCAGATTGCGAATAACTTCTTTAATCATGGATACAGAGGGGGGGCTAATGCTAAGTCCATCGACTCCGAGCCCAATAAGCAAAGGTACCAGTTCTGGAGTAGCGGCCATTTGGCCGCAAACCGAAACTGGAATACGACGAGCATGCCCGGCCAAAACAACCTGTCGAATGAGTTTAAGAATAGAAATGTGAGTCGGCTTGTACAGATGCGCCACTTTCTCGTTCGCACGGTCAACTGCCAGCGTATACTGAATTAAATCGTTGGTACCGATACTAAAAAAATCCACGTGCGGCGCAATGAGATCTGCCGTGAGCGCGGCGGAAGGAATTTCAATCATAACGCCAATCGGTAATTTTTCCGCACAAGGCAACCCCTCTTTCAACAATTCTTGCTGGCATTCGCGCAAGATAATATTAGCCTCAAGAACCTCACTCAAACAACTAACCATCGGATACATCATCGAAATATTTCGACCTGCCGCTGCGCGTAAAATGGCTCGCAATTGCACTTTAAAAAACGTGAGGTTGGCTAAACAAAAGCGAATAGCCCGTAAGCCGAGAAACGGATTATTTTCCGGGTCGATTTTTAATGTGGATGAAAACTTATCTCCACCCAGGTCGAGCGTGCGGATAATTACTGGGTCAGGCGCGCATTGATCGGCCGCTTCACTATAAACCCTAGTCTGTTCCTCTTCATCAGGTAGCTCATTTTCTTCAAGAAAAAGAAACTCCGTACGAAAAAGTCCGATTCCTTTGGCACCGCACTTACAGATACTAGAAATTTCTACCGGAAGCTCAATGTTGGCTGCGATAGGTACATAATAACCGTCCCTCGTTTCAGACGGCTTATCTTTCAATGTTTCGAGCTCACAGAGAATCATTTTCTGCTCTTCTGCCTTTTGCGCATAGGCAAGCAGACGTCCAGAAGTAGGCCGGATAACAACCAGTCCTTTGTTGCCGTCAACCAACACGGTCTCACTGGAACTGACCTGTGTGCTGATATCGCGCAACCCGATCACTGCCGGCACTTCAAGTGCACGAGCCATGATGGCGGTATGAGAAGTAGCACTACCCATATCGGCAATCAATGCATGCACGATACGGCGATCCATACCTGCCGTATCAGACGGTGAAAAGTCGTGTGCCACAACAATACAAGGCCGCTCAAGCTGATCCATGCGATCCATCTGTTCGCCGCTAAGATTTTTTACAATACGCCGAATAACATCACGCACATCAACAGCGCGTTCACGCAAATAGTCATCTTCAACATTCGCTACCATTTCTATATAGCGCCCGGCCACATCACTAAGAACAGATTCAACATTTCGGTGTTTTACACACAAATCACGGATGACTTCTTCGACAAAGTAGCGGTCATCTACCACAAGCAGATGTGCGTCGAAAATACTGGCGTGTTTTTCCCCAAGCACCGTAGCGACTTTACGTTGAATTCCGGCAATTTGATGACGCGTCTTAATAAGCGCTTCTTCAAAGCGAGCGATTTCGAGCGGCACATCCTTGTCATTAATGACACGCTCAGAAACTGCGCTTCCTTCCCGCATGAATACCACAGCCTCCCCGACGGCTATGCCTGGTGATACCCCGATTCCCTGCAAGACCAATTCGCCAGAGGGATCTTGGGGTGGGTGTGACACGCAATTACTCCTCGAAAAATTTATTTGCAAAGAGCGCAGATATCTCTGACAGGGCCTCTTCCGCATCGGTGCCGACCGCACGCACTATAAGCAGAGCCCCTTGATGTCCCTCAATGGTGAGTAACCCCATGATGCTTTTGGCGGAAACTTCTTCTCCTTTCCGTCCAATAAAAATATCGCAAGCGAATCGACTTGCCGCCTTAACCAGTAATGCCGCGGGCCGCGCGTGAATGCCGTACTTGTTTAGCACCTCAAACTCACGTGATATGTTTCGTTCTTCAGCCATTATTTACCCGCCCTACGAAGAAAAGTTCCAATTACTTTTTCATCCAGCTCTTTAGCTGCATCATGACCCAGTAATTTAAGTTTATAGTTTAATGCGGTTGTTTCAACAATATTTGCCATGTCGCGTCCAGGGCTAACCGGTAGCGAAAAGTAAGGAAATTTGATTCCCAACACTTCAATTTCACCAGGCTGAATGCCCGTACGATCCTCGTCAGCATCATTTTTGTACGGGTGCAGATTGATCACAATATCAAGCATCGCATCGCGCCGAATCGCGGACACGCCGAAGAGACTGGGCACATGAACAATTCCAACACCACGAATTTCCATATGATAACGTGTTAATTCATGAGCAAACGCCATTACACGCCCACCGGTACGAACCATCTCCGTCACATCATCTGCCACTAAGCTGTACCCCCGGCCGATCAA
>CAZTEK010000164.1:0-4005 GCA_964612095.1 uncultured Verrucomicrobiota bacterium | reverse complement strand
CGGAAGCCAAAATTATCCCAGTCAACAATCTAATCGGCTATCTCGAAATCGGCGGCCCGAAATTAGGCCGCGATTATTCCGACGGCGATCTCGAACGCAACTTGCGTGAATCGCTCGCCCACCTGAAGGAAAGCTGGCTGACTGGCCAAGCAGAGACCGCTCCGGTCGTCACAAAGCCGGTCGAATTGAAATCCGTTTCCAAGATTTGGATCCAGCCGTCGATCATGTGCGCCGATGCGGGGCATTTAGCCGACGAGGTACGCCACCTCGAAGAGATTGGCGTTCATGCCCTGCATTTTGACATCATGGATGCTCATTTTGTACCGAACATGCCGCTAGGTCTCGGAACGATTGAGCAAATTCGTCCGCTGACCGCGCTTCCGTTCGACGCGCATCTAATGGTCGATGATCCGGCGTTCTTCATTCCGCTATTAGCAAAAATCGGCGTGGAATATGTTTCGGTGCACATCGAAACCATGCAGCACGCTGACCGCGTGCTCGCCATGATTCGCGACCACGGCATGAAAGCCGGCCTTGGTTTTAATCCCGGCACGCCGCTGGATGCACTCGACTACCTCGTGCCGCGTCTCGATTTTGTTTTGATCATGACCGTTAACCCCGGCTTCGCCGGACAGAAGCTGGTCCCGACGGCCCTAAAAAAAATCGCCGATTGTCGCGCCCGTCTCAATGCGCTGGGCGTGGACATTCCGATTCAGGTGGACGGCAACGTCAGTTTTGAAAATATTCCCGGCATGGTGGCTGCAGGCGGCGACTGGTTGATTGCCGGTAGCAGCAGTGTGTTCTCGAAACAGGCGTCACGTCGTGAGAACATGGCGCACACCATGAAGGCGGTTGAAGAAGGTCTGGCGCGGCGCAAGAAGGAGACGGCATAATGAACGCATTGGTTTTACACGGAATCGGCGATTTGCGTTATGAGCAGGTTGAAAAACCTGAACCGAAAACGGGCGAAGTGCGCGTGCGCATCGGCTACTGCGGTGTGTGCGGTTCCGATATTCCGCGCTGTTTCGTAAAAGGTACCTACCATTTCCCGACCATTCCCGGACATGAATTTGCCGGAACCATCGACTCGCTTGGCGAAGGCGTGACGGGTTTTTCGGTCGGCCAGTCGGTTGCTATTTTCCCGTTGCTGTGGTGCGGCAAGTGCGAAGCCTGCAAACGCAAAGCTTACGCCCAGTGCAGCGACTACGACTATCTCGGATCCCGCTCCGACGGCGCTTTTGCTGATTACGTGGTCGCGCCGACCCAAAACTTGATTCCGGTGCCGAAAGGCGTTTCGTTGCGCGAAGCCGCTATGGCCGAGCCCGCCGCCGTCGCCCGCCATGCCGTGCAACGTGCCGGAACGATGAACCCCGGAGAGTCGGTCGCGATCTTTGGCGCCGGACCGATCGGCCTGCTGGTCGCGCAATGGGCGCGCGCCGCAGGCGGCGACGTGATGTTGGTCGACATTGTCCCCGAAAAACTTGAGCAGGCCCGCACGCTGGGATTCAATAAAGTGTTCAATAGTAAAACCGGCAATCCTGTTGAATGGATCGAATCGCAAACCGACGGCGAGGGTGCCGCCGTCTGTATTGAAGCGGCGGGCGTTCCGATCACGCTGATCCAGGCCTGCAAAGCGGTGGCGCGTGCCGGACGTCTCGTGCTGATGGGAAATCCATCCGGCGATGTGACGCTACCGGCTTCGGTCATTTCGCAGCTGATGCGCCGCGAAGTCTGCCTGCTGGGAACCTGGAATTCATTCTACGATCCCGAAGCTCCGTCCGACGATTGGCGCGAATCGCTCGCCGCCATGGCTGACGGACGCCTGCAGGCTGACCGACTCGTGACGCACGATGTGCCGTTTTCCGAAGGTGTCGGCGCGCTCGAAATGATGCGCGACCAATCTGCCTTCTTCTCAAAAGTCATGCTGCGCCCTGACGTAACCGTTTAAATAAAAGGAATCTTCCGATGAAAAATACCGTTTACTACTTGGACAAACCGGGCGGAACGTTCACCGCTACCGAAGAAAAAATCGGCAATCCGGGGCCGGGCGAAATCCGCGTACGCACGTTACGCACCTCGGTCTGCCAGTCCGATGTGGTCATTTATCGTCAGGGACTTTCGCGGATCAAAACGTGGCCGGCTGTTATTCTGCACGAAGCCTCATGCGTGGTCGATGCCGTCGGCGAAGGAGTTACCAAATTCAAGAAAGGCGATCTGGTCGCGCTTGGATGCGACATTCCCTGCGGCGATGCGGATTGCATCTATTGCGGCGACCACGGTACCGGTGACTGGACTAGCTGCCCGAAAACTCAGGCGACCGGCCATGAGTTTCCCGGGTTTGCCCGCAAGTACGCAATTCTCCCCGACTGGTTTGTGCGCCTCGGCCCGATCGTTAAATTTGACCGCACCGTGACCGCCGATGAGGCCTGTCATCTTGAGCCGCTCGCTTGCGGTCTTGAAGGGATGACTCGCGTCAATAACTGCATCGAAAACCGCATCGTCGTGCTGGTCGGTGCCGGTTCACAGAGCACTTATGCACTGCAATGCGCGCTCGCCATGGGTGCGCGCAAAGTGATCCTGATCAATCGAGGCAAGGAGCGCCTCGAACGTGTGCTGAAGGATTTCGCAGACCCGCGCGTGGTCGGATTACTCTGGACCGAAGAGGTGGTCGAGAAAGTACTGGCGGAATGCAAGCCGTTCAACGAGCCGCACTTTGTCATGGTTAACGCTTCGGCAGAAGCGGCCTACAAACTAGGCACTCGTCTTATGGGCTACGGCACGGTGCTCGACGCACATGCCGGCGTGAAAGGCGCAGGCGGCAAACCGCGTATTGAACACACAGTCGATATGAACAACGATATTCACTACCGGCTCCAATGCTATCAGGCTACGCACGGCTCCGGCATGCACGGCATCCGGCTCGCACACAAATTACTTTCGGAAAAAAAGTTGCCAAGGATCGGCCTCATGACCTACGACAACGAACGGTTTCACCACTCACAGATTCGTGAGGCTATCGACCGCGCCGCCGATAGCGACAGCCTGAAAATTATCATCAACTGGGAAGATTAATATGACTCCTAAGGAAGCCTTTAAAAAAGTGTTGCGGCACGAACCGGTTAATCCGGTGCCGTTTTCCATCAAATTCACGGTTGAAGCCGCCGAGAAAATGACCGCCTGGCACGGCGGCGTTTTTGATCCAGTATTGGACACCGGCAGTTATGTGGTTGCCTCGCACACCAACAGCGGATGGGATGAGGTGAGGCCGGGATATTTCAAAGATAACTTTGGCGTGATCTGGAACAAAACACAGGATCGCACGTTGGGTATGGTCGATCAGCCGCTGATCACGGAGCCAACACTCAAAGGGTTTGCATTTCCCAATCCGGAGGACGCGCCGCTTTACCGATTCATAGAAAAAGATAAACGCAGGTATCCCGATCATTTCCACATGGCTTCCATCGGCTTTTCGCTTTTCGAGCGGGCCTGGTCGCTGGTGGGAATGGAAGAGCTCATGGTCTACCTGCTTACCGAAGAGGAGTTTATCAGCGATCTGCTCAATCAGATTGCTGACTACAACATCCGTCTGATTCACAATGCCGCCGCACTGGGCGTGGACTGCATCCATTTTGGCGATGACTGGGGATCGCAGCACGGCCCGCTGATCAGCCCGAATCTTTGGCGCGCTTTGATTAAACCGCCCTTCCAGCGCATGTGCCGCGCTTCGCATGAAGCGGGCTTGACGGTCAGCCTCCATTGCTGCGGCAATGTCGAAGCGCTCATGGACGATATCGTCGAATGCGGCGTTGACGTGTTTGACCCGTTCCAGCCGGAAGCGATGGATATTTGGAAACTGCGCGAAAAATACCGCGGACGGCTCGCTTTCTGGGGCGGACTGAGCGTCCAGAAAACGCTACCGTATGGAACGCCGGAAGACGTGCGGATCGAAACCTTAAAACTGCTCACCGAGATGGCTCCCGGCGGCGGCTATATCATTTCTCCGGC
>CAZTEK010000163.1:0-4026 GCA_964612095.1 uncultured Verrucomicrobiota bacterium | reverse complement strand
ACAACTATCCCGAAGCCACCGAACGCCACTACGCCTTCATGCTCGAAGGTCTGGCGGAAACGTTCCAGACCTTGGAAAAACGCGGCATCGGTGCATTTCTCGGGCGCGGAAATCCGGCGGACGTTGCGCTCAAAGCGGGCAAAGACGCCGCACTGATCGTCTGCGATATGGGCTATCTGCGCCATCAGGCCGAATGGCGCGTAAAAGTCGCCGAGGAGGCTGGTTGTGAGGTCGTCGAAATCGAAAGCGACGTCGTTGTGCCGGTCGAAACAGCCTCCGATCACGCCGAATACATGGCCCGCACCATTCGCCCGAAACTCCTGAAACGGCTGGATGAATTTCTGCAACCGCTAAAATCAGTCCCGGTTTCCACTGGTTGGAAACGCGGTGAGGACACCGCGTCTACGTTGGAAAAGATGAATAGCAATGTAGACGCGGTGTCCTCACCGCGTTCTTCTCCTTCGCATTTTAAGGGCGGAACGTCGGAGGCCAAGAAGCGGCTGAAAAAGTTTATCGTGGAAAGTCTGTCGGTTTATGAAGCGCACAGCAATCAGCCGCAGACCGGCGACATTTCCATGCTGAGTCCGTATCTGCACTTTGGACAGATTTCGCCGTTGTATGTTGCGCTGGAGATTCAGAAAGCTGATCCCAAAAGCCGCTTTCTGGAACAGCTGATTATCCGCCGCGAGCTGGCGATGAACTTTGTCTGGTTCACGCCGGACTACGACCGCTTTTCCTGTCTGCCCGACTGGGCAAAGCTGACGCTGAAAAACCACGCCAAAGATAAGCGGGAAGTTTTGTACACCCGCGAACAGCTGGAACAGTCGCAGACGCACGATCCGTACTGGAACGCGGCCATGACCGAAATGCGCGTCACCGGCTTCATGCACAACTACATGCGGATGTACTGGGGCAAAAAGGTACTGGAGTGGAGCCGGTCACCGGAAGAGGCGTTTGAAACGCTACTCGCCATCAACAATAAATACTTCCTCGATGGCCGCGACCCGAACTCCTACGCCGGAGTCGCCTGGGTCTTCGGCAAACACGACACTGCGTGGGCTGAACGTCCAGTCTTTGGAAAGACTCGCTACATGAATGCCGCTGGTCTTAAACGGAAGTGCGACATCGAGGGGTATGTGGAGAAGGTGAAGCGGATGAGTTGACGTTAAGGATGAGCCGCGCCGTCAGGCGTAGGCTCCAACCTCTGGTTAGCCGTTTATTGTTTTATCCGAATCATCCAATCCAGATCTCTTAAGTCGAAATGCAATGATGATGTTGACAATGAATATAATCACCAGAATTGCCGTCAGTAGTTGAGCCGTAATAAATAACCCTTCGCATACCGTTTGGTTCCACCTGATGTTGCTTAACAATATTTCTGAGGCTTTAGCGAGTTGATCATCAGCTTGGGTTTGCTCCAACGCTTTGCAGAATTCCTCCTTTGACCAAGAAATTCGTGTCTCCACAAAATAGACCATGTAGTAAAGGAGGTAGAATAAGGTTGTGAGCAACCCCAACACGTTAACTACGATCAGAGTCCATTTTTTACCCTTCATATTTTTCCTCGGCTAACAGCGTTATTGAACGAACTTCAAGTTCGTTGTTTCAGGTAACGTCTTTTTCATTCGGGTCGGAGGCTAAAGAATTCCTGAGGGGTGTTCAATCCGAATAAGTGCTTCGTGAGTGGCTGTTTATGTGTTCTATAGGATGTGTCCTTCGAGAATAGTGGTCTTTATGCGGAGTGCACCTGTCGGCATAAAAACTACTTCGGCGGATTTCTTGAGGTGGAGCGTGACCGCCGGGCACGCTTTCTCCTGCGGCGGACAGGCAAAACGCGCCCGGCGGTCGCGTTCCACCTTTTTAGGAGCGCGGCTTTTGTCATCTTCTGGATTTGATGCCGGTGATTGCCCGGTTCATTTTCCGGAAGCGCACGATGCCGATGAATCCTGTGAGGATGCCGGCCGGGATGCAGGTGATGCCAACAAACATAAACCAGTTTTTTTCCGAAAAGTGCATGATTGAGACGCCGGCAATAAGCAGGGCGACACAGGATCGCAGGTATGCAAGCAGAGTTCTCTCATTGGCGAGCAGGGTTCGATCAACGGCAAGTTCATCGCGCAGGATCAGCTCGTTCTGTTCAAATTTCGAGTAGGGTGTGTCTTCCATTTTAATTCCTCATGAAGTTGCCGGTTTTTCAACGGGTTGCTGCGACTTTCTGTCAAACGGAGGCAGTCTAGCAGTTTTCCAATGGTTGGAAAGTTTTGCGGCAGGTTTTCCCTCGCAGAGAGGCGGAGGGCGCAGAGGATTTTAGGCAAAATCATTAAGGGCAAACCGCCGAAGGCAGAGGCCGTTGTACGGCAACGAACGAAGTGAGCGGCAATTATTTTTATAATCTGCTGCACCTGAATCTGTAATGATTTTGCCCATAAATGGTTTTGCCCTGTATTCCATTGCGTTAATTTTAAATATTTGGCTGTCTTGGCGTCCGTTGCCCCTCTGCGAGGAATATTCTGCCTGATTTCTTAAAAAGATGACCGCTTCTGCGCTTGAACAATTTTACGGGCTGTGTAGGCTGTCCCGCATGGCTGCAAAAACCGATAAAAAAGAAGGCGCCTCGAATCTTGAGGCAGTACTCGCTGACATCAAAAAACAATACGGCGACGGGGCAATTATCCGTCTCGGCGACGAAGCCGGACCCCGGAAAATTCCGTGTATTTCCACCGGCGCGCTGACGCTGGATATCGCGCTCGGCATCGGCGGCGTACCCAAGGGGCGTGTGATCGAAATTTTCGGCCCGGAATCGTCCGGTAAAACCACGCTGGTTTCCCACATTATCGCCAACGTCCAGAGAGAAGGCGGCACGGCGGCTTTCATTGACACCGAACATGCGCTCGATCCGGGCTACGCCCAGAAAATCGGCGTCGACCTGAACAACCTGCTGGTTTCCCAGCCCGACTCCGGTGAAGAAGCGCTCAACATCTGCGAAGCACTCGTGAAGAGCGGCTCGGTTGATGTTGTGGTGCTGGACTCGGTTGCTGCGCTGGCACCGCGTGCCGAACTCGACGGCGAAATGGGCCAGTCGCACGTCGGTTTGCAGGCTCGTTTGATGAGTCAGGCGTTACGCAAGCTAACCTCGGCGATTTCCCGCTCGAACTGCTGTTGCATTTTCACCAACCAGATTCGCGAAAAAGTTGGCGTAATGTTCGGTAGCCCCGAAACGACACCCGGTGGCCGTGCGCTGAAGTTTTATTCTTCCGTGCGTCTCGACATCCGCCGCATTGGTCAGCTTAAAAACACCGACGGCTCGATCTACGGCAACCGCACCAAAGTCAAAGTGGTTAAAAACAAAGTGGCTCCGCCGTTTACCATGGCCGAGTTCGACATTCTTTACGCCGAAGGTATTTCGTGGACCGGTTCCATCGTCGACGCCGGAACCGATTGCGGACTGATCGAAAAGAAAGGCTCGTGGCTTTCATATAATGGTCAGCAGCTCGGACAAGGTCGTGACGGTGCTCGCAAGGTGCTGATGGAAGACAAGAAGCTGGCCGACGAACTGGCCGTAAAGATTAAAGCAACCGCCAAAGCCAAAACCGATGGCAGTGAATAAGTCAGCGGAACCGTTTGAAGAAGGAATTCTTAAATGTCCGATCATCGGATATTTGTTATTCAACCAAAGATGAGGTGTGTTTTGAGAAATTTTTTCACTGTAGTGTTTTGTTTGTGTGGAGTGTCCCTTTTGACGGGTTGTTGTTCGACTCGGTTTACTTCAACAATGCAAAAGACGGATATGTCGGGCGCAAAAACAAATATATATTTCAAGATCGTTAAAGCTGTGCCTCCTCAGTTTGGTTTGGCTCCCAGTCTCTTCGGTTATGGTTATGAGGACAAGTCTCCCCGTACCATTACGATTTCTGAAGATGAATTCCGCCATAAAATATCTCAACTTGCCGTTCAGCGCTATCCTGAGTTGTTTCGCGATACTCCGGAGGCTATACCGATTGACGTTCTTATAACGGCGAAGAATTC
>CAZTEK010000162.1:0-4028 GCA_964612095.1 uncultured Verrucomicrobiota bacterium | reverse complement strand
GCACTGCCGTCTTTCCAGCTGTTCGTCGGCTGTTTAATCGCTTTTTTCCAGAGAACTTCAGTCACTATGCAACCGACGGTGCAAAGCACCATGACTTCCAGTGCAGCTAGTCCGAAGAACCAGACGGCAGCAAGGGCCGCAGGCATTAGGGCGATAAACACCTGCACCATAATTTTAGAAATGGTTTCGCCACTGCGGATATGCGGTGAGTTACTTATCACCAATTTTGTGGCGTCGGGAAGTTGGACGGCTTGGGCAGTTTCTTCGGACATATTCTATCTCTCTATAATCAGGCACTGAATATCGGTTTGAATCGCCACAAAAAACACGAAAAATTGAATCGGTTGCTTTTGTGAGTTTTTGTGTTTTTCGTGGCCATGGTTTTACTTGGTTTTCTTTCTTCTTGCAGCCATGATCTCGGCTTTGGCCCGTTTGAAGTGTTGGTTAAGCGGACGGTGCGACGGGCAACTATAGCTACACGATCCGCATTCGATGCAGGCGGTCACGTTGAGCTGTTCGGCCCAGTCAAAGCGTTCGTTTTC
Source organism: uncultured Verrucomicrobiota bacterium (assembly GCA_964612095.1). Classification (GTDB taxonomy): domain Bacteria; phylum Verrucomicrobiota; class Kiritimatiellia; order Kiritimatiellales; family Tichowtungiaceae; genus Tichowtungia. Next base: position 3,486 of record CAZTEK010000162.1, on the reverse strand, counting down.
GACGGCCTGACTAATGGTGGCGGGGAGAATGTCCATTGGGCAGCATTCGACACAACGTCCGCAACGGATGCACGGTTCGGAGGTGTACTGCGAAACCTGCTCAACTGGAATGAGCAGAATGCCCGACGTGTTTTTCATGACGGTGACGTCGAGCGAGTTTTGCGCCATGCCCATCATCGGGCCGCCGAGCAGTAGTTTGGCGGGCTGGTATTTTACGCCGCCAGCCAGTTCAATTGCTTTCGAGATGGGTGTGCCAATGCGAAAACGCCAGTTGCCAGGATTGACGAGCGGTTCGCCGGTGACGGTAGTGATGCGTTCAATGGATGGTTGGCCTTTGATTACGGCTTCCATGACAGCAACGGCGGAGGCGACATTTTGCACGACGCAACCAACGTCCATTGGCAATCCACCGATCGGGACTTCGCGTCCGGTGAGGGCGTAAATTAATTGCTTTTCAGCGCCTTGCGGATAGTTGACGTGTAGTTCCTGTACCGTGATGTTGTAGATGCTTGCAAACGCCTTGAGCTTTGAAATGGCGTCGGGTTTGTTTTCTTCAACACCGATAATGGCGGTTTTGAGTCCGAGAATGCGGGCGAGAATAGTGGCGCCGAGTAAAATATCTTCGGTTTGTTCAAGCATTAAGCGGTGGTCGGCGGTGAGGTAGGGTTCGCATTCTGCGCCATTGAGAATGAGTGTGTCGACCGGTTTGGTCGGTGAAAGTTTGACGTGCGATGGAAAGCCTGCGCCACCCATACCGACAATACCGGCATCGACTACGCGCTGTTTTAGAATAGCCGGATCGGTGTTTTGCCAGTCGGTAATCGGTTCGAGGGGTGAACCCCATTCGTCTTTTCCATCCGCTGTGATTTCAATGGACGGAACGCTGACACAAGCTGGGCCGGGGCATTTTTCGATGGCGGTGACTGTTCCGCTGGTCGGCGCATGAAGGGGAACAGAAACAAAGCCGGTGGCTTTAGCAAGCAGCTGGCCTTTTTTAACGAGGTCGCCTTTTTTGACGATAATTTCTGGCGGTGCGCCGATGTTTTGATGGACAATAACGGTGTATTTTTCGAGCAATGGTGCGGTTTGCACTGGTTTGGAGGCGGAGAGGGCTTTGCTGTCGTTCGGGTGAATGCCGCCTTTGAATTTACGCGGGTTATCGCTCATTTTAAAACTCCTTCGTAAGCGCCACAGGCATGTTTCGTAGCTAGGCGCAGGGCCGTAGTCGGGCAGGCGGCTTTTTCGACTAAATCGGGAATCGGAGGATTGCTGTAATTCGTAGCGACCAGAAAGCCGTTGAGGGTCATCTGGGCTTCGTTGTCAGCGGCTTTGATGCATTTACGACAGGCGATACAAGCCGTTTTGCAAACTTTACGCTTGAGCGCACCTTTTTCCGGCGAGTTGCAGTAGACATGTACATCGACAGCGGCGGGCGCGAGGATGATTAGATTTTTCGGGCAGGTATCTACGCATTTTCCGCAGCCAACGCACAGATCAGGATGAACCACGGCAAGGCCGTCGCGCATTTCAATGGCATCGAATGGGCAGGCGCGCGCGCAACTGGAAAAGCCCAGACAGCCGAAGTCGCAACCTTTGCCTCCGCCCGCCACCAGAGCGGCGGAGCGGCAGTCGCTGATGCCGTTATAGGGCGAACGGACGGTGACCGCACAGCTTCCGCTGCAGCGGACGACCGCGATAACCTTTTCTTTTGCTCCGGCGCTGATGCCGAGGTATTCAGCGATCCGTGCGATATTGACGGGTGTGTTAACTGGGCACTGAGAGGGAATGGTGCGTCCTTCAACAATGGCTTTGGCGAAGTCGGCGCATCCGGCATAACCGCAACCGCCGCAGTTAACACCGGGCAGCATTTCAGTGACGGTTTCAATCCTTGAATCGCTTTCAACGGCAAAAGCTCTGGCCGTCAGGCCGATGACTAAAGCCAGCAGTGCGCCGAGTCCGGCGGCGAAAAGTACAGCAGTAAGTATAAGCATCATAGCGTTACCAGTCGTTGGTTAGACAAGTCCTGAAAATCCCATAAAGACCATGGCCAGAATTCCGGCGGTGATCAGCGCAATCGCTGTTCCCTGAAACGGGGCCGGCACCTTGGCCAGATCGAGCCTTTCGCGTAGGCTGGAAAAAAGCACCAGCGCCAATGCAAACCCGATGGCGGAGCAGGTGCCGAAAATGGTGGCTTCAATCACACTGTGTCCGGCTTTTACACTTAACTCGGCCGCGCCTAGCACGGCGCAGTTGGTGGTGATCAGCGGCAGGAAGATGCCGAGTGCCTGATAGAGCGGCGGGCTAAATTTTTGAAGTATGATTTCTACAACCTGAACCAGTGCGGCGATGACTACGATAAAGACCAGAATTTTCAGGAAGGCCAGTTTGATGACCACGCCGCCTATCGTGAAGCTCTTCGAGAGCACATAATTATAGATGAGCGAGGTAACCATGGATGCCAGCGCCATCACAAAGATTACTGCACCGGACATGCCCAGCGCGGTGCTTAGTTTTTTTGAAACGCCAAGGAACGGGCAGATGCCGAGAATCTTGGAAAGCACAAAGTTGTTAACCAGAATGGCCCCGACAGTAATCGCCAGAATATTATTCGCCATACGCAGGCTCCTTTTAAAAGTGGACAAAAAAAGACGAGAGAATTTAAGGAATACCCTCGGCTTAATCAATCAAAGTTTGATGAATATTTTTTGTCTGGCTTTTTTGTCAAAGCAGAGCGACCTGACTATCAATCTCGACATAAAAATGATGTCCACCGATGGTGGTGAGATAGCGCATGTTACTGATCCAGTAGGGCGTGACGTAATCAGCGTGGTAGTGGGTGGCGCCAACGGTATTGTCCGTTAGTAGCCCCTGTTCCATCGTAGCGATCAGATTCATTGCTTCGGTGTATGGTTCAGACTGGCTCTGCGCCTGACTGAGTAGCGGACTGTAGTCGAATTCCTCGGTGTTCCAGAGACTGGACATACAGGAAAAGGCTCCCTGCTTAACGATAACTGGAACCATACGACCCCAATCACTCTTTGCACGATGCAGGATGACGTTTAAAACGGCCCGCATACCTTCTGAACCTTCGCCGCCCGCTTCAAGTACCATACAGGTAGCGATGATTTCACGGTCTTGGCTGTTAAGGAGGCCATTTTCTTGGGCATGAGCGGCATTAAATAGAATGATAAAAACAAAAAGAATTCGCTTCATGTTTTTTCCTCTTGTGATTTCACCTCACCGATTTTCAGGATTAAAAAATCACTCATCAATCGGGTTTGGAGTGGGAATGCAGATGGGTTTGACGTTCCAGATTTTTTCGGCGTATTCACTAATGGTCCGATCACTGGAGAACCAGCCCATGCGTGCAACGTTTAGAATAGCTTTTTCAGCCCATTGATCCGGCTGGCGGAATAGGGCGTCAATTTTTTGCTGCACTTCGATGTAGGGCCGGAAATCCGCCATGTAAAAGAAGGGGTCGCCGTG
>CAZTEK010000161.1:0-4028 GCA_964612095.1 uncultured Verrucomicrobiota bacterium | reverse complement strand
GCAGAAACTGCTGTTATTCTGGTGGTTAAAGCGGATGCGTATGGTCATGGTCTTGTTCCTGTTGCGATGGCTGCTGCCGCAGAGGGGATCAATTGGTTTGCGGTCGCTTTTCTAGATGAGGCTCTAAAAATCCGCGCGGCGTTGCCCGAGGTTAATATTTTGGTGCTGGGGCTGGTGCTTCCGGATCATGTTGGTGAATTATTCGAAAATCGTATTTTCCCAGTGGTTACGTGTCTTGAGCACGGATTGATGCTGGCTGAAGCGGCCCGCCGGAGAGGGAAAATTCTTCCAGTGCATCTCAAGGTGGATACCGGTATGGGGCGGCTCGGTGTACAGTGGGACGAAGTCGGCGCGGTGGTTAAGGCGTTGGATGCTGCGGGCGGTTTGGAATGGGCTGGGGTTTGCAGTCATTTTGCCCGAGTTGATCCTGATCAGCCGGATCATGCCTTGGCGCAGGCCGAAAAATTCAACAAGGCCTTGAACTATTTGCCGCTAACGGTTTTTAAGCACCTTTCCAGCAGTCGCGCTGCGCTTTATTTTCCGGATTGGGACATGAATGGAGTTCGGCAGGGCATTGTACTTTATGGCTATGGTGCGAACGATCCCAAGGGTCGGTTTCAAACAAAACCGATACTACAGTGGAAAACACGCGTGGTGCAGATTAAAAAGGTTCCAGCCGACTTTGCGGTGGGGTATTACGGGACGTACCGTACGGAATATCCAACCCAGATTGCCACATTGGCGGTTGGTTATGCGGATGGCTATAATCGCGCACTGAGCAATAAAGGTGACGTGCTGATCGGCGGGCGCCGGTGTGCGGTGGTCGGACGTGTCAGCATGAATTGGATTGCGGCAGATGTAGGGCCGGACGCTCGGGTGAAGGTGGGTGACGAAGCGGTTTTGATTGGTGAACAAGGGGAAGAATCAGTCTGGGCCGATGAGCTTTCAAAAATCTGCCGGACGATTCCGTACGAGATTCTGACCAGTATTCATGCGTCTCTTGAGCGCAAATACAGTTAAAGGTCTTTTCCAAACCAGCGTTTTGATGTGCCGATGATGATGCACAAGCCTGATATAAGGATTGAAACGACCAAAGCGATTGATCGATAACGTTGGATTTCCATATCATATGATGCGGGTTTGAGCAGGATATAGATGGCTATACCCATAGAGAACGCCACGGCAGAGACCCACCAGAGCCATGCATGTCGATTGGGTTTGATCATAAACATCATAAGTCCTTGAAGTTTACCGGTTTGTTATTTTTGTACAAGGGAAACCTTTTTACTGCGGTTTGTTTTATAAAATCACTTATCCCTCGCGGATAATAGCCGCGACAGTGGAGCAGACTCTTTTACCGACGGCTTCATGGAAGCCGTTTACTTTTTCGTCGGTTAGCGTGCCGGACGGTGAGCGGTAGACAAAACTATAGGCGACGCTCTTCTTGCCTTTTTCCAATGTTTTGCCGCGGAAAACATCGAACAGCTTGACACTTTCGAGCTCAGCGGGCGCGGCGGCCTGTACGGACGCCAGAATTTCTTCATGGCGAATCGCTTCGTCGACGATGAACGCAAAGTCGCGTTCAGTTGCGGGATAAGTCGGGATGTCCTGCACGGCATTGCGTTTCCAAGTATTGGAAATCAGCGGTTCGAGATTCAGCTCGGCGGCGACGACCGGATCATTCAGGCGCCACTCTTTGCGCGCGGCGGAATTGATTAGACCCAGGACGCCGATTTTTTCTTTACCGGAAAATACCGCGACGGCCCGCCCCGCTTCAAAAGTTGGGTTTTCCAGCTTTTCAAAACGGACGTCGGTGACTTTTTGAGTGGCAAGCAGTTTTTCAACCAGCCCTTTGAGCCAGAGAAATACTTCTTCTTCGGAAATGGCGCGTTGTTTATCCAATGCGCCGCGCCCAGCGGGCCCCATCAGTCCGAGACAAACCGTTTCGGTTTGTACGGTCTTGGCGAATGTGCGGCCAATTTCAAAGAAGACGGCTTCATTAATCTGGCGCGATTTGTTGCGACCGAGGCTCTCGATCATCTGAGGAATTAATGAAGTGCGCAGGACGGACTGCTCTGCGCTGATCGGATGGGGCAGTTCTTCGCGTGCGGCGCGGTCATCTTGGCCAAAAAGGTTGAGCAACGGATGGCTGACCAGCGTGTAGTTCATAATTTCGCGGGCGCCGAGACCGACGAGATTTTTGCGGCAGGCTGTGATAGCGCGGATGCGTCCGTCAGTGACTCCGGCGACCGTTTGCGCAATGGGTAGTTTTTCGGGGATTTTATCGACGCCGTTCATGCGGGCGATTTCTTCAATGATGTCTACTTCGCGTTCGAGGTCGTCGCGGAACGTCGGAATTTCAAGAATGGCTTTGTCTGCATCGCTTGAAAGAATGGAAATTTCCAAGGATTGGAAAATTTTCTTCATCGTATCAACCGGCACATCCATGCCGATCAGTTCGCAGGCCGATTGCCAGCGGAAGGTGATCTGGCGTTTAGTTTTCGGTGCAGGATAAACATCAACGACGCCTTTGCAGACACTGGCTCCGGCGAATTCGGTCATCAACGCGGCAGCGCGGCGGCTGGCCCATTCGACGGTGTTGGCATTGACGCCGCGCTGGAAGCGGTAGGAGCTGTCGGTGTAAAGGCCGAGTCCTTTGGCGGTGGCGCGGATACCGGACTGTTCAAACGTCGCGGCTTCGATCAGCACGGTAGACGTGTCGTCTTTGATTTCGGTATTAGCGCCGCCCATGACACCGGCAAGCGCGACCGCTTTACCGGCATCGGCGATGACGAGCATCTCTTCGGTCAGCTGGCGTTCGACTCCGTCGAGCGTAGTGAATTTTTCGCCTTTGGCGGCGTGGCGGACGATGATTTTCCCGTCCTTGAGCAACGTGTAATCAAAGGCGTGGAGCGGATGGCCGGTTTCGAGCAGGACATAGTTGGTGATATCCACGACATTATTGATTGAACGGATGCCGCAGGCTTCGAGGCGGCGCTTCATCCAGTCGGGCGACGGGCCGATCTGGACGTTTTTCACAATGCGGGCGGTGTAGCGCGGGCATTTGCTGGAATCTTTTACTTCCACGCTGATTTCTTTTTCGACCGGCTCCGAACTTTCTTTCAGCTCAATGGACGGCATCTTGAGTGGCTTGCCGTAAATGGCGGCGACTTCGCGGGCGATGCCGATCATGCTGAGACAGTCGGGGCGGTTCGGGGTGATTTCCAGTTCAAAGACGGTTTCTGCGGGGCCCATCACGGCGGCTAGCGGCGTGCCGGGTTTGAGTGAAGCATCGAGAACGAGCAGACCGGAATGATCTTCGCCGAGACCGAGTTCGTCCTTGGCGCAGAGCATACCGAGCGATTCGACGCCGCGGATTTTGGCTTTTTTCAGCGTGATTCCGCAGGGCAGGGTCGTGCCAACGGTGGCGAACGGATATTTACCGCCGATCGCGACGTTCGGTGCACCGCAAACCACTTGCAGTTTTTCGGTAGCGCCGTATTCGACGGTGCAGAGGCGCAGCTTGTCGGCATTTGGATGCGGCTCGATCTGCTTCACCTCGCCGACGACCACGCCTTCGAACGTGCCTCCGAGGGTTTCGATATGTTCGACTTCGAGTCCGGCAAACGTCAGTTTGTCGGAAAGCCCCGTGATCGTATCGTCAAAATCCACATATTCCTTCAGCCAGCTCAGCGCAAATTTCATAGTTCACTTCCCGAAGAATTGGAATGATGGAACAGTGGAATGGTGGAATAATGGGGTCGGTTTAATTCTATTGTTTCACGTCTTCACGGGCTCCCTGCCACTATTCCTGTATTCCAACAATCCAACATTCCTTTGTTTTAATGGGCGGCAGTTAAGCATGAACGGCTGTTGCGGGCAAGCACGCAGGCGGGGCAGCACGCAGGCGGGGCTTAAAGTTGTTGGCTGGTCGTCAGCACCCAGGATCGTTGGATGCACCGGCAAAAAATCATCTAGTAATCCGGGCAGCCCTATGATCGTTTGCATTGCTTTACAAATTGAAAATC
>CAZTEK010000160.1:0-4104 GCA_964612095.1 uncultured Verrucomicrobiota bacterium | reverse complement strand
GATGTTTGCGAATCTGATGGGTACGTCCGGTGTGGATGCGCAGTTCCAGATAACTTGCATCCCGGTTGCTGTCCAGTACGTTCACCAGCGTGGTCGCCGATTCGCCATCAATATCGCGCATGATGGTTTTGAGTGTATTGGAAACCCGGCCAATGGCGATGGCGCGATAGATTTTTACAAGCTTCTCCGCTTTGAAGAGCGGAATCATTTTTTCTTTGGCCTCCGCATTGGCAGCAAACAATACGCACCCCGACGTGTCGCGATCGAGGCGATGCACAGCGCAAATCTGGGGATTATTCAATTCATGCTGCAAGCGCACTTCCAAACTGCGGGCGCTACCGTTCGTCACGATGCCGGACGGCTTGTTGACAACGATTAGGTCGCCAGCCCGTTTCAGGATTTCAATTTTATGCGATTTCGCCTCAGGGCGTACCGTTTCGATCACATCTTTGAGTTTGAGTGTATGCTTAGCCATCCAGACCCGCTTACCGTTCACAAAAACCTGCCGGGCATCGAGCAATACCCGCGCCTGCTTTTTAGAGCAACGCAAACGATCGGAAAGAACGTCTACCAGCGGCAGACCCTCTTCGTTCGGTTTAATTTGAAATGTTGCACGACTCATTGGGTTTTATCCATTTCTGCGCAAGCTTCATCGATGAGCATAGCGGCTTTTTCAACTTCTTCCACGGTGACATTAAGCGGCGGGAGCATCCGCAATACTCTCACCGCAGTGGCGAGACTCAGCAGACCTTTGTCCTGTAAAATTTTCTGAAGCGGTCCGGCGTTGTCTTTCAGCACCAGACCAATCATCAGACCGCAGCCCCGGGCGCATTCAATCCACTCGTACTTCGCGGCAATCGCCTGAAGTTTTTTAAGGAACAGCGCGCCCATCTTGCTGGCATTTTCGAGCAGATGCTCTTTTTCAATCGTTTCGATGACCGCCAGCGCGGCGGCACAAGCCAACGGCGTACCGCCAAAGGTCGTTGCGTGGTTACCTGGCTGAAAAACGTCGGATACCTTCGGCGCGGCGACTACCGCGCCAATCGGAAATCCGTTGCCGAGCCCTTTCGCCAGCGAGAACGCGTCCGGCTGGACGTCATAGTTCTGAAAGCCGAACCATTTACCGGTCCGGCCGACACCCGCCTGTACTTCGTCGAAAAACAGCAGGAGATCCTTTTCATCGCAGAGTTTCCGCAGCCCTTTGATAAAGGCCGGATCGGCAGGAATGATGCCACCTTCGCCCTGAACGGCTTCCACGAGAATCGCGGCTGTTTTATCCGTCACAGCGGCCCGGCACGATTCCAGATTGTTGAATTCAGCGTACTTGAACCCTTCGGGCAGAGGATAGAATCCTTTTTGCACCTTCTCCTGACCGGTGGCGGTTAGCGTCGCCAGCGTCCGGCCATGAAAGGAGTTCTTCATGGTGATCACTTCGTATTTACCTTTGGCAGAACCCCAAAGCCGCGCGAGTTTGATCAGCCCTTCGTTGGCTTCCGCGCCGGAGTTGCAAAAAAAGCATTTGCCGCCCAGTGACCGCTCGGAAAGCGCCTGCGCCAGTTGCGGCTGGTTTTCGTTGTAGTAAAGATTAGAAACGTGCACCAGCTTAGCGGCCTGCTCCTGAAGGGCTTTTACGACCGCCGGATGGCAGTGTCCGACGTTCAGCACGGCGATCCCGGCGAGGAAATCGAGGTATTCCTTGCCGTCGGCGTCCCAAACCTTGGAACCCTTCCCCTTCACCAGCACAAGCCCCGGCGCATAGGTCGGCATCACATACTTCTTGTGCAACTCGATAATTTCTTCTGTTTTCATGACTTCCATTCCCTAAAAGACGGGGGAATGTACCGCACAGGGGCCGTATTGCCAACGCATTAAATTTGCGGATAATCGAACCTTTTTCTATGTAGTGGAAACGGTTGAAGATTCAGCGGGGAACATGCTACTTTTCTGCCGCAAGGAGACAATTATGTCCGCAGTAATGCAGAGAGATGAAGCGCACAAACTGATTGACCGGATGTCGCCCGCCGCAACGTGGGACGACCTGATCCAGCAAATTTATGTGCGCGAGGTGATTGAGCGGGGGTTGTCAGACAGCCAGACCGGGCGCGGCCATTGCGTCCATGAAGTTCGCGCCAAATACGGTCTAGAAAAATGAGCGTCTTCTGGACCAACACGGCCGAAGAACATCTTGAGGCGATTTATGCCTACATCGCCAAGGATTCTCCAGTTTATGCCAAGCGAATGGTTGACCGTTTGACTGGGCGCTCCATTCAAATTGCTGAATATCCGCTTTCAGGCCGCGCCGTACCGGAGTACGAACTGACTCAAATCCGCGAGGTCATTGAAGGCCCGTTTCGCATCATTTACTGCATCAAGCCGGACGGAATTGATGTTCTGGCGGTGATCCATGCCGCGCAAAACACGCTCAACGAAAAGGGCGGGTAATCTTCCGCAGAACGTTATCGCTAAGGGGATTTTCAAACCGCAGGTTTGAAAAGTACCCTTCAGCGAATGGTTGGCCATCTTGGTTTTAATTCTCCGGTTTTAAGCTTTGCGAGCTTTTCCAGAAGTTTCTTCAGATCGCCCGCGCTTAGGAATTCCTCGCGGTATAATGTCCGTAAAAAGTCTTCTGCATCTGAATCATTCTTGCGGTTATTGCACTCCCGGCATGCAGCGACAAGATTCCTGTAGCTGTTATCTCCTTCTGGTCGTGAGACGATATGTTCGAGCACATAGTTGTCTGATGTGACAGCACGCATGCAGTAGAAACAACGGTGTTCGTCGCGTTCCAAAATTAAAATACGATGCTCGGGAGTTGAGAAGAAGTCCGCATCTTCTATATCGAGCGCAGCAGGTTCTTTTTCGGGATCTGGTATGATTCCGGAAATTTCCGAAGGGAGTTTTAGTCGGATTCGTCTTCCGGTTCGTTCGCTTGAAATTATGTCGATGCATCCTTTTGTCTTGAGCGATTGCAATTTCTCGTACGCTGTATTCTCCGACATTGGTGATCCCTTTGTCCCGACACCGCAGGCCATTCTTGCTCTAGCGGACTTAAATCCGATCACGACTTCGGATTCGCCGCGTAGGCGACTGTGCCGAAATATATAAAGATATATAGCCTGTTCATAGGTGTCGAGTTTCGGGGCTAAGAAGTCCTGAAACTGCTCGATGAATTGTTTATAGTCCATCACATCCTTTCTTTCATGGCCAACAGTGTTATTGAACGAACTTCAAGTTCGTTGTTTTCGGTAATGATTTTTTCATCTGGTCAAAAAGTAACGGGGTGTCCGACGGTGATCAAGTATATGTTCAGCGTACAATCTCGGTCCCGACGCCCTTGTCGGTGAAGAGTTCCAGTAACAGCGAGTGAGGCAGTGCGGAGTCAATAATGTGTGTTTTGCTGACGCCCGCTTTGAGTGCGTCCACCGCGCCGCCGATTTTCGGCAGCATGCCGCCGGAGATAATGCCCCGTGCAATCAGATCTTCGACTTCGGCTAGACTTAAGGTTGAAATCAGTGAAGCCGGATCATTCACGTCGCGCAGCAGTCCCGGTACATCGCTGAGGAACACCAGCTTCCGCGCCTGCAGAGCGCAGGCGACGGCGTTGGCGACGTCGTCGGCGTTGACGTTGTAAAGATGGCCGTCTTCGCCGCGTCCGAGCGGCGTGATGACCGGAATAATATCTGCTTTTAAAAACGCTTTAATCGGTTCCACATCCACATGAATGACTTTACCAACGTAACCCCAATCCAGTTCTTCGCCGGTCTGCGGGTCCGTACCGGTGTGCTTTTTTACCGTAATGATATCTTCGCCGTGAATGCCACGAGCTTTACCGCCGTAATTTTTAAGAATTTCGACGAGGTGTGGATTCACTTCATTGTTAAGGACGCTTTCAACCACCTCAATGGTTTTTGCATCCGTCACCCGCAATCCTTGCACAAAGTTGGGCTGGATGTGCGCTTCCCGCATTTTTTTTGAAACCGACTTGCCGCCGCCGTGGACAATGACCGGCTGAAGGCCGACGCATTCCATGAAAGCGACATCTTTAAGAATGTTCCGGTAGCCGATCTCGCTTTCCATGATACTGCCGCCGAATTTAACGACGAC
>CAZTEK010000159.1:0-4116 GCA_964612095.1 uncultured Verrucomicrobiota bacterium | reverse complement strand
GACACAAAGTCACGCCCTACCGCCCCGGCCTCGCCGGATTCGACATGCCGCCCGCGTGGATTCACGCTAACCCGATGCGCAGTATCCCGAACGTCACACTGAAAATCATGGTCGGCGGAAAAGCGGTCGCTACCACCGAAGGCTTTCTGGAAATTGAAAAATACGGTATCGGCGGACCGGCGGTCACCAACGCCAGCCGGATCATCGCGCGGCGCGACCTCAAAAACTACAGCTTCGAAGTCGAACTAAACGGCAAAAAATGGACGCTCAATCCGCTCCGTGTCCGTCCGCTCAAAGAAGCCATGGTCACCGTCGGCGGCATCGCGCTCAATGAAGTCGACTCGCGTACCATGGAATCGAAAAAAATTCCGGGGCTTTTCTTCGCGGGTGAAATTCTCGACATCGACGGCCCGAGCGGCGGCTATAATCTACAGGCCGCCTTCTCCACCGCCCGCCTCGCCATGGACGCCATCGCCAAGAAACTGAGAGTTCATTCCTCGCAGAGAGGTTGAGGACGCAGAGGTTTTTCCAGACATTGGATCTGAGGTATTCCGAGCGGGCGTATTCGCCAACAGGCCTTCTGCAAGAAGGCAAGGAGCAAGGCGACTGGCAAAGTGCTTTTCGTATTGCGAAAAGAAGCGACCCACAGGAGAGTGGAAAAATTACTAGATTACGGGACACCTTTCCCTATCGTCATCGTCGTTAACCCAGAAGCGGAAGAGTTATTTGCCACAAAAAAGCACAAAAATCGCAAAAGAACCGCGCGGCATATTCCAACCCTTGGAACCCACGCTTACGAAACGGCGGCACTCAGGGCAAAGCCCGAGGCACGATGCCCGCCTCGTAAATGTTAAAGATCACGGAGCGAAGCGGTCGCGACCGCCGAAGAGGTTTTTGGCCGGATCAAATTCGATGTTCCGATCATTGGGAGTTGGGTTCAGGTAGTAGGTGAACCGCCCGTTTATTTGACCGTATATCTTTCCGTAGAGTGCATTGGTAACCTGACCTAACGCATTGGTTTGTGTACGGATGCGGAAATAATACAAATAGTGCTTATCGTCGTTACTATCGGCTTTCATCCCCCGAACATTTCGATAGAAAGAAATGGTATTTGTATATCCAGACACCGGTGTTTCGTAGCCCGAAATATAAGCACTGCCAACTTGTCCGTTCTCAAAACCATCTGGATTCCCTCTGCAAATACCGTCAAAGGCATTGGTCAGCCGGACTTCACAGATTGAATCGTAGTCAAGGGCTCGGCCGACTTTGTTTGTCGTGTAAATTGACAGCTTCCACTTGAAGTCTAAGTCGGCGACTTCACCTCTGCCGTAGGGCGCAAGAAAATCTCCTTTTACAATGTCATAACTCGAAGCGCCTGCAAGACGGTATTTACCAGCTGAGTCCCAAAGGTCAATGTTAGGATTCTCGACTTGTTTTACAAACATTGGAATCTGATTCCTGATCCGTTTTAATAAAACGGGAATCTCAACATCCCAGCGGTCAATACTCTCATATCCTTTCCCGTCCTGTCTGCGTTTGTACTCAAGGTTTTTCTTTTCTCGAGTGGCATAGAAGCCGGAAGAGCTGAACCTGCCGAAAATACCCAATACAGCCTGTCCTTCAGTCACGTAAATACCGTTTGCATCGGATTGTCCCTTAAATTCATCCCGAAACCCGGATTGACTAAGATCAAGAAAACAACCTGTGACCAAGGCATTCGTCACAGGCTGTCCTTCGTCATTTCTCACGGAAAAGGTAACTTTGGACGGAACACCCTTTTGGGCAAATGCAACAGAAGTCATCACAAAAATTAAACTCAAGATACGTCTGATCATTTTAGTCCTCCGTTTTCGGCCATCTTGTCGAACAGTTTGTGGTTATAGAAATACGCAACATCCTTCATGTCGTTGTGAAGCCACTGGTCAGCATCTGCTTGAGAATGTTTCGCCGTCGGCCAACCGTTAGGCTTAAACGCGGTATCATTCAAATTCAACTGACGTTGAGCGGCAATAGAGGGAATAATGGAGCGACCTGTCGACATCGTAAGTGCGGGAAAGCCCATGCCAAGCATTTGGTCAATCTGAGCTTGAGAAAGCACACCGGTTCCCACCAACCAGCTTGGCGTATGTTCAAAAACGGGATTGCTACGCAATTGTTCATCTGTCGCCATATTTGCTCCGGCAGCATCGGTATAAGGTTGAACCATCGCAAACGCAGGTAACCCATGCCAAGTGATTAACTGTAATTCAGATTCAACGCCCCATCCGGCCCATCTTGTTCCTCCAAAGCTTGTCCAGTCATCTGAATAGCGACAACCCTTAAATAGTTCCTGCTTCTGCCATGAATAACGGCCAAAGTTGACGTTAACATCCACTCCAACGGGAACAATGAACCACCAGTTTGCATCGACTCCTATGGTGCCGGTAAATAAACCCTGATTCGAAGTCAAATCGAACACTTCGTCACCAGTAGAATAAAAATTCCAAGCCTTATTGACGACATCGGAGAACCGGTCTCTCCATGTGAGTCTCTCGCGAGAATCTCCAGTATCAGCGAAAAGTAGATACCAGTTGGCGGCCCATGTCCGGTTGCTGTAACCCGTCCACCATTCATTAACCAAGTTGTTATCCTGCGGCATGGTCGCATCATAGGCCTCCGAAGCCACCGCCGCATCGCACATCATGTATTTGGACACCGACATGTTTTGATCCGCAATAGCGCTGGATACCACCATGTTTCCAAGACTGTGGGCCGCAACAACCACATCGCCATCCAAACCGGCGACATAGTCCCTTAACACGGGCGCAGTACAAAAAGCATTGGTCACATTTTTCTGGTAGTCTATGGGATCGCCCTGATTGGAATACCACAAAACTCCGTGGAACTTGGCCTTTGATCCTGACTGATAAAACCGCTTAAACATTTCCGATAACCAAGGCGACATATCGCCACTATCACCGGCATCCGGCTGATAACCATGCAGAAAGACAAGGTTCGTACCATTACTGGCAGCATCGGGATTGTTAGACGGCTCGGTTAACGCGCCCGGATTCTGCATATTCCGCAGGTTAACTTTGCGATACATATCCTCAACCCCAGAGAGACTCAGTGCAAGGCTGGCTTCCCATTCCTTGTTATCGCCGCGCCAGATTTCGAGCACCAGCGGCGCGGTTGATGACGCAACGGCTTCCATCATCAGGATGCCTTTGTCCGGATTGGTAGCGATTCGATTAATAAAATCGTCACGCAGCACAATACCTTCGGCAGTAATTTTAACGGTGTCTGCCTCACGTGCATTCTGGTTAAAGCCGGGGCCGCAGGAGCCGATGTCAGTGACAATGTAGTCTCCGGCATTCGTGTTCGCCAAATCGGTATAAACAAATTTGAGTGCTTCATCCGCCTGACTTAACCGGTATTCGACTCCGTTGCCCGGCGGATAATTGGACAGAGCCGTGCCGATATCGAGCCAAACTGGGAAAAAGTCGAGCAGGTCGCTGCGTCCGTTCACGATATTGTCTTCGTGGTTGGCGGGGCCTTTAAGTGGATTCCATTTGCCGCTCTGTCCGGGCACATCGCTGTCGCCTTCGGATATATCCCCGTTGTCCTTATCGTCATTGATCCAGAAGCGGAACGGAGCATTGTTTGTGTTCTGATTTTGATCTGCCATATCAATGCTCCGGTCATGGTTCCAGTCGGGCACCAGCTTGGAACGAATTACGGTTATCGGCAAGGCGGTAGCGCAGATTTCTTCGCCGTTGTATTCGTAGGTGAGTTCAAGTTTGGCTTTCCCGTCGTTGGTTGCTCCGCAGGAAAGACATTCGAGATACAGCGTTTTTGGGAACGGGGGTGAGTAATCGTAGTGTTCTTCGACAGGCCAATCGTGCTCAAGTCCTGCCTCGGTATCAATAAGCAATGGAATATCCACAATCAGTTGTCTCTCGCGGCCGCCGCTCGCCATCATGGGTACAATCCCTGGCGCCGGCTCTTGGGGAACGGTGTTGGTGGTACCCCTAAGCGCGCCACCGCTGCCCGCCATAGTCATGCCGACCATCATTGACGCGGGTTCTTGGGGAACGATGTCGGTGGTACTCCAAAGCCGGAAGTGCTCCCCTGAAT
>CAZTEK010000158.1:0-4158 GCA_964612095.1 uncultured Verrucomicrobiota bacterium | reverse complement strand
TCATTAGCCCATGCACCAGCCAGATTTTTCTTTCCTTCAGCCTGAAGCTGTTCCAACGACCAGGTCTTCTTGGCGTTGTCTTGTTCGATCTGCGCAATTTTTGCCGCATTTGCATTTTCGATCTGTGCGGTTTGTTCAACCAACACTGTTTTCTCGGCATTCGCTTTTTCAAGCTGTGCGATTTTAGCCGACAACTCACTCAACTGTTGCTGAAGAGCCGACAACTCAATCGACTGTTGTGCCTGTGCGCTATACGCGGCAATCACCGCTACAGCCATTATAATAAACCTCTTCTTCATGTATCCATCCTCCCCTGTTCAGGTTATTACCGCCGGATTTCCCTATGTCCGCGCGGCTTTAAATGACGGGTCCGGAACCTCTCCGGTTTGTTTCCCGTTAAAAAACTACACAGAAGCTATTCTTTGAATGTTAGGACTTTATTAGGGTCGTGCTAAAAATTTATGAGAGTCCGTTGGCAGATTCCGACTCGACACGCCGCACGCCTTTACGTACCTTTTCGGCGTTTTGTAGGAACTCATCAAATGAGTCATACATAAGTTTTTTGCCGAAAAATAATTTGGTATGGGCCGGTTTAAATAAAACGTAACAGGATGAATTAAAAGGAGTTATAATGAACAAACAGACCTTATTGACCTTGGTGTGCGGCTTGGCAGTTTTAACGAGCAGCGGTTGCGGAAAACCGCGGACGCCAGTAACGGCAGCCGGTTCGACCGCTTTCCAGCCTTTTGCCGAAAAACTGGCCGAACAGTTTATGGAACAGCACCCAGAAATCGCCGTAACCATACAGGGCGGCGGGTCGGCACTGGGCGTACAAGCAGCACTTTCCGGCGCAGCTCAGATCGGTATGGCTGACCTCGTTCAACTACCGCCAGAAGCCCAAGCCTTGACCTCCATTGTCGTTGCACGTGACGGCATCGCGATAGTTGTGAACAACAAAAACCCGATCAAAGACCTGACCATGGAACAGATTCGCAACATTTTCTGCGGCAAAATCAAAAATTGGAAAGAATTGGGTGGAGCGGATCATGAAATCACCGTGGTCTCCCGCGAAGCCGGTTCCGGTACACGCTCTTCGTTCGAAAAAATTGTCAAAGATATCACGCTCACCAAAGATGCCATCATTCAGGATTCGAACGGCACCATTCGTGAAACAGTAGCCATGGACGAAAATGCCGTCGGATATCTCTCACACGGATTACTAAACGAAAAAATCAAAGCGGTAACCGTTCACGGAACAGCCTGTACAACGGAAGAAGTCGTAGCCGGGCGTTATCCCATCGTGCGTCCGGTCTATTTGCTGACCAAAGGCGAACCAACCGGCGCCTGCAAGGCCTTCATTGATTACATCTGCTCCGCCGAAGGACAGAAAACCATCAAAGACAGCGGCCTGATCCCTGCGAAATAAACAAAAATTTCAGGAACAGAGTTTACATGCAGGATTCCACAAACACTCCGGAACATCCGACGCGTCCCGTCCGTCGGGTCGCAGGTGCGGTCTCGACCTGGTGTAGCGACCATCTGGCACGCTATGTTTTCATGACCGTTGCCTTCTCGGCAACCATCAGCCTGCTCCTGATTGCTCTCTTCATCCTGAAAGAGGGCGTGCCTTTCATCATAAAAATCGGGCTGAAAGATTTCCTACTCTCCTCGGAGTGGGATCCATCGATCGGTAAATTCGGCATCTATCCGATGATTATTTCTTCGTTGTGGGTTACCCTGGGAGCCATGCTGATCGGCGCGCCGCTGGGAGTGGCCGGCGCCATATTCCTAACTCAATTCGTGCCGCGATCTATCATGAGTATCATCAAACCCATGATTGAACTACTGGCTGGCATTCCGTCCGTTTTATACGGATTCATCGGCGTGATGGTCTTGGCACCGTTTATCCGCAACCATCTCGGTGGCCCGGGTTTGTCATTACTAGCGGCATCGATCATTTTGGGTATCATGGTGCTACCAACCGTAATCAGCATCTCCATCGACACCATCAATGCCGTACCGCGCACCTACCTTGAAGGCGCACTGGCGCTGGGAGCCACCCGCTGGCAAAGCGTGCACATGGTGATTTTAAAAGCGGCTCGGTCAGGGATTATCGCCAGTATCATTCTGGCCATGGGACGGGCAGTCGGCGAAACCATGGCCGTCATCATGGTGGCTGGCAACGCCGTAAAAATCCCCCACACGGCGCTCGACTCCGTGCGAACGCTAACCGCAAATATCGCGCTAGAGATGGGCTATGCGACCGGATTACACCGGCAAGCGCTGTTCGCAACCGGCGTGGTGCTTTTTGTAGTCGTCATGATCCTTAACTCGCTGGCGATGGCCGCGATGAAACGAAAGACAGGGAGTTGATCGTGAGGATACCACCAAAATTCACACAAGCATTGGCCGTACTCCTTCTGGGAACGGCCACACTCCTAACCGTTGTGGTACTTGTGATGATTATCACCTTTGTGCTCAAACGCGGCGTCCCGGAAATCTCATGGGAGTTCCTCTCGACCAAGCCGAAAGAAATGGGCAAAGCGGGCGGTATTCTGCCGACCGTGGTCGGTACCGTACTTCTGCCTTTGCTCGCGATTTTAATCGCACTACCGATGGGCGTCGGCACCGCCGTATACCTTTCTGAATACACCCGCGAAAATCGCGTCACGAAGATCATCCGCTTCGGCACCGACTGTCTGGCCGGCATTCCGTCGATCATCTTCGGTCTGTTTGGCTACATCTTTTTCGTAACCATACTGGGCATGGGCTGGTCCATGCTCTCCGGCGGACTAACGCTGGCCATTATGATTCTGCCAACCATTATCCGAACCTCGGAAGAGGCAATCCGCTCTGTACCCCAGGCGTACCGTGAGGTGAGTTGCTCGCTGGCCGCCACGAACTGGGAAACCGTGTACAAAGTGGTATTGCCAAATGCCCTACCCGGCATCATGACCGGCGTTATGCTAGGTATCGGACGCTCCATTGGCGAAACAGCGGCAGTCATCTTTACCGCCGGTTCTTCCCTGATGATGCCCCACTCGTTAAACGACTCGGTACGAACCATGTCGGTGCATTTTTATCTGCTGGCCCGCGAAGGTATTTCCAATGAGAAAGCCTATGCAACGGCGGCAGTACTTGTTTTTGCCGTATTGTTTGTGAATTTAACGGCCTATTGGATGATGAATAAGTTTATTGCGAAACGTTCGCGGTAATTTATAGAAAGGGTGCGAGTGGAACGTGAGGTTAAAATTTCGGTGCAGAACCTGAGTGTCTTTTTCGGACGCCATCAGGCATTGCGCGGCTTGACACTGAACGTAGCGGCGAACCGCATCCTCGGCATCATCGGCCCGGCCAGTTCCGGCAAAACGACGTTCCTGAGAACCTTGAACCGGATGAACGACCTTGACCCGGAAAGCCGCGCCGAAGGAAAAGTGCTAATGGACGGCGCAGATATTTACCATCCGGCACAAAGTGCCGTACAACTACGCAAACGGGTGGGCATGGTATTCGCTCTTCCTATGCCGTTACCGATGAGCATCTACGACAACGTGGTCTACGGGCCGCGACTCTCCGGCATACGCAACCGCGCAGAACTGGATGAAATTGTGGAACGGACGCTGACGGCTGCTTTCCTTTGGGATGAAGTAAAAGACCGTCTAGACCTACTGGCTCTGCGTCTTTCCGGCGGGCAACAGCAACGTCTCTGCCTAGCCAGAACGCTGGCGATGGATCCTGAAGTCGTTCTGCTGGACGAACCCTGCTCCGGACTCGATCCAATTTCCACGGCTCGAATCGAAGATGCTTTATCCGTTCTTAAAGCGCGCTACACGATTATTCTGGTCACCAACAATACCAAACAGGCTTCACGCGTAGCCGATGAAACCGCGTTTTTCCTGATGGGCGAACTCGTGGAAATGGGCGAAACGGCTCAAGTTTTCACCGTACCGCGCGACCAACGCACCAGCGACTACGTCACCGGGAGATTCGGCTGATGAATACAAAAAAAAACATCGCATCCGCATCTCGAATGGTCGTGCAAAATCTAGATCTTTTCTACAGCGATTTCCAAGCCTTGAAAAACGTCGACCTGCTCGTACAAACCAATCAGATCACGGCACTAATCGGCCCGTCCGGTTGTGGCAAATCCACCCTGCT
>CAZTEK010000157.1:0-4159 GCA_964612095.1 uncultured Verrucomicrobiota bacterium | reverse complement strand
TCAACAATACCCGAGCCGCGCTTACCAGAAATGGTATAGGTGACTAAACGGCTACCATTATTCAAATTAACCACATGCACCTGCTCGCCAACCAGTATTCCGGCTGCGTCCAGCAAATCCTGATCTATGGAGATACTGCCTTCGTAGTACAGTTCCGTACCCGTCAGCGTTGCCATGTGAATCTTGGACTTTAGCATTGTTATCGTCATGGTCTCATCCCCTTCTTAGAATCCAATCAACTGCTCGACACTACATTAATTCGCCTCGAACATCCAGACTGAAAACGGGGCACCATACGCACCTATGCGCCGGTTTTCCAGAACAGTCTTCAAATTTCAGCAGGGAGCGTGTTCCTGCCTGACTCTGAACTTTTTCAGGTTTCAGGTTTCACATTTCAACATCCCTATCTTAGTATCCGCCCCCTATGAACCGTATACTTTTTAAAAAACAGCTCTCCGATGAAGTGTTCCAGATGCGTATTAAAGCTCCGCTGATCGCCAGCGAGCGGCGCGCAGGGCAATTTGTCATCGTTCAACTTAACAGCCATTTTGGCGAACGCATCCCACTAACCATTGCCGATGCCGACCCCATCGAGGGTTCAATCACCATCATTTTTCAGGCCGTAGGCCGCACCACTCACCTGCTGGCAATGAAAAATGTCGGGGACACGGTCGAACATCTAGTCGGCCCGCTCGGTCAACCGACACATATTGAAAAATTCGGCCGTGTAATCTGTGTCGGCGGCGGTATTGGCGTTGCCCCACTCCACCCCATTGCACAAGCCATGAAGGCCGCTGGCAATGAAGTGATTATCATCATGGGAGCCCGCAACAAGCAGTTGCTTATTCTCGAAGACGAAATGCGCAAAATTGCCGATGAACTCATTATCTGCACCGACGACGGCTCCTACGGACGTAAAGCACTCGTCACCGCACCGCTCAAAGAACTTTGTGAAGCCGATCCGAAACCGGCTCTGGCCGTCGCCATCGGCCCGCCCGTGATGATGAAGTTCTGTGCAGAAACTACCCGTCCGTACCATGTGCACACCATGGTTTCACTCAACACCATCATGGTCGACGGAACCGGCATGTGCGGCGGTTGCCGCGTAACCGTCGGTACAGAAACCAAATTTGTTTGCGTGGACGGACCTGAATTTGACGGCCATCTGGTGGATTTCGACAACATGATCAGCCGCCTGAAAGCCTACAAACCCCGCGAAGATGCCGATCATCATCAATGCCACCTCGACGAAGCGGTCAACAAGTCTTCCTGAAATCATAAATCTTAAATCGGAAATCAAAAATGTCTCATCACTCTCCCGAACAACTCGCAGATGCCGCCCGCGTTGCGCTGGCCGGACTCACCAAACCGCTTTCGCCAAAACAACGACTGGCCATTCCGGCACAGGAAATGCCAGCACAAGATCCGGCAGTGCGCCGCAGCAACATGCAGGAAGTCGCACTCGGCTATTCAGAAGAACAGGCAAAACTCGAAGCCGAGCGCTGTCTGCAATGCCCGACCAAACCCTGCATCAAGGGTTGTCCGGTCGGCATCGATATTCCCGCTTTCATTCAGAAAATCGCCGACGGCGACTACAAAGCCTCTATTGGCATCATCCGCGAAAGCAGTTTACTTCCCGCCGTTTGTGGCCGAGTTTGCCCGCAAGAAAGCCAATGTCAGGCACCTTGCACAGTCGGAAAAGCCTTGAAATCGATCGATAAAGCCGTCTCCATCGGTCGGCTCGAACGCTACGTCGCCGACTGGGAACGCGAGAACGGACTAATGCAACCAGCCACTGTAAAACCGGCTACTGGCAAAAAAGTCGGCATCATTGGTAGCGGCCCCGCCAGTATCACCGTCGCTGCCGACGTGCGCCGTGAAGGCCATGAAGTAACCATTTTTGAAGCCTTCCACCGCCCCGGCGGCGTATTGCTTTATGGTATCCCTGAGTTCCGCCTACCCAAAGCCATTGTAGACCAGGAAATAAGTAGCCTCAAAGCGATGGGTGTTGAAATCAAAACGGACTTCGTCATCGGACGCACTCGCCGCCTGACCGACCTGCTCGAAAAAGACGGCTACGACGCCCTCTTCATCGGTACCGGCGCTGGTCTACCCAAATTCATGAACATCGAAGGCGAAAATCTTGTCGGCGTCTTTTCCGCTAACGAATATCTGACCCGAGCCAATCTCATGAAAGGCTACGACGACCGCGCCGCCACCCCGATCTTTCCATCCAAAAAAGTCGCCGTACTCGGCGGCGGCAACGTTGCCATGGATGCCGCCCGCAGTGCCATCCGCCTCGGCGCAGAAGAAGTCCATCTCATCTACCGCCGCACCGAAGCCGAAATGCCCGCCCGTATCGAAGAAGTCGCCCACGCTAAAGAAGAAGGCGTTATTTTCCATCTATTGCAAAACCCAGTCAAAATACGCTCCGACGAACGGGGCTGGGTTACCGGCATGCAGGTTCTCCGCTACGAACTCGGCGAACCCGATAGCTCTGGACGCCGACGTCCAATCGAAGTCAAAGGCAGCGAATTCGAAATGGACGTTGATACGGTTATCGTCGCCATTGGCAACGAATCCAATCCGCTCATTCGCCAAACCACACCTGGGCTGGAAACCAGCAAATGGGGCACGCTGATCGTCGATGATACTGGAAAAACCTCGCTGGATCGCGTCTTTGCTGGCGGCGACATCGTACTTGGCGCCGCCACCGTCATCCTCGCCATGGGCGAAGGCCGTCGTGCCGCCGCTGCGATCAACAAACTGCTGGCATAAAAATATAAAGCCGGATTCCTTGTCTTAGGAATCCGGCAATCTAAATCTTACAAGCCTAATCTCTACATCCCAGACCCAGTAATGTAGCTATGTAAGTTTTTGATCTCGAAATCTTTTTCGTTAACCATGTGCTTCACAATATCGCCGATCGAAACAATCCCTACTACGCGATCACCATCCAAAACCGGAAGATGACGAATGCGTTTTTCGGTCATTATTTCCATACAACTTTCAAGTGCTGTGTCGGTTGTTACCGTGGTGAGACTGGTGGACATAATTTCACTCACCTTGGTGCTTTTCCCACATTTATCTTTCAAATAAATCTTACGGATAAAATCGCGCTCTGAAAAAATACCAACCAGCTTATTACCGTCCATTACCAATGCCGTTCCAGCTGATTTTTCAGCCATTTTGGCAATCGCATCACGTACGCCCGTATTGGGAGAGACTGAAATGAGTTCTTTGCTTTTTTTCTCGAGCAGTTTACTAACGTTGGCCATACAGTGTCCTTTCTGTTGATAAAATTAGCGGTTTACTTAAGCAATTATAATGAGACCTTCACCCCACAGCAAGCGCTGAAAAAATCTTAAATTGAGCCGAGCTCATCAAAGTAATTCGGCCGCTACCATAACCTTCCGTACAATTTCTTTGTCCGTCACGCTCATTTCACAAAGCGGTAAGCGGTAAACTTCTTCGATTTTCCCCATCATCGCCAGCGCGGCTTTAACGGGAATCGGATTGGTATCAATAAACATCGCATCGAACAGTTTTACATACTGATTATGCAACAGTTGTGCAGCATCCCAATTGCCTTCCAGCGCAGTGTGGATGAGGGAAGCCACAACCCCCGGCACCACGTTCGAAGCGACGCTGATTACGCCGATCGCGCCATCGCGCATCATCGGCAACGCCAAGGCATCATCACCGGAAAGCACTTCGAGGTCACAGACGTCCAGTGTTTGACGAACGCGCTCGACTTTACCGCCCGCTTCTTTGACCGCCACGATATTGGGATGATTAGCCAGCCGCGCCACGGTTTCGATAGCGATTTCGCGAGCGGTACGCCCCGGTACGTTATAAAGCACTACCGGCAGGCCGATATCAGCAACCATAGAAAAATGACGATAGAGCCCTTCCTGATTGGGCTTGTTATAATAAGGTGTCACTTGCAACGTGGCATCCACGCCCAGTTCCTTGGCGAGCGTCGTCAGCTCAACAGCCTCAGCAGTAGAGTTAGCCCCCGTCCCTGCAATAACCAGCACACGGCCATGAACGGCTCGAATCGTTTCCTCGATCACCTTCATATGCTCATCGTTATTAAGCGTAGGCGATTCTCCGGTCGTACCAACCGGCACAATACCATCAATGCCGTTATCAATCT
>CAZTEK010000156.1:0-4179 GCA_964612095.1 uncultured Verrucomicrobiota bacterium | reverse complement strand
TTACCCGCAGAATACTAACTCTGCGAGTGGTTTCGTTTAAGGGGGTCAGGTCACAGGAAGGCCGCCCATTGGATCTGCTTGGCGGGGGAGCGGGAAAATGCCTCGGCAAAGAACCGGCCATTCAGGTCGAAAGGAGTATCTCGCCGTTCAAAGGTGGCGGCGCAGGCCTTTTGAAGTTCGGCACCGTCGATTTCTTCGTGGCGGATAATATTCCATATATCGTAGAAGTCCTTCATGCGGCTGTTGAGGTCGCCCAGTTTGATCATGGCCTGGAATTTCTCAGCAATCGCGGTCAGCTGGTGATAGCAACGGAGTGCCGGAGCGGGAAAGTCCAGCAGTGTTGGAATAATTGCCGATATTGCCCCGGGAACCAAGGCGTCGCCAAAGCCGATATCCACCTGAATCGGAACCCGGCTTCTTTCAAGCAGAGCCGCGGTGCGAATGCGGACGCCTTCATAATCGGCATCTTCTTTGATTCGTTCAACCCGGATATTCTCCATGTCAAACTGAATTCCGTCCTCTTCAACTTCGGTTTCGCAAATTTCTTTGGCGATAGCAGCCAGATTGTTCAGAGAGTTTTCCGTGAAACCGAGCAGGTCAATGTCCATCGTGGTCCGGCGGTCATAGTCCGGTTTCCAAACCATAAAGAGCAGCGCGCCTTTGAGGACGAATTTATCCGAATGGGCTGATTTCGACAGCCGGTATAGAAAACGTTCCATGGCATAAAGTTGCAGGAGTTCGTTGTAAACCCGTCCGCTTTCGCGGGCTTTGTTCTGGAGTCGTGCTTTAACGGAGGCGGCGACATTCTGAGGACTCATAGGGATGCCTCCAGATAGGGGCGCATGATGTTGTCCACCCGGCAGATTTTCGCGTAGTGCATCAGTTTGTTTCCGTCAAGGCGGAACCGCTCCCGGTAAAGCCGAAGCGCTTCCAATACGGTATCCATGCCGATTTTGTTTCGGTATTTGAAGCAGTCGGCCAGTGTTTTTTCGGCGCAGTAAACCGGCACATTCAGTCCTCCGATATTCATCCGTTCGACGCCTGCTTCGAAGGCGGCCTCTGACATCCAGTAGGTTGCAACCGGCGGGTAGTTGATCTGTGGTTTCGCCGCACCTCGTTTAAGCGCGATGTGAACTGCTCGGGGGATTTCGGTGGTTATTTGGTGGAGTGAAAGCGCAGAGATCAGGCAGAGAACTCCGTTGGGTATCTTTTTGCATATGGTGACAATATCGGGAGCATCGGGCAGCTGTCCGGGAATTTGATAAAGTCCCCGCGCGATGCAGACGATTTGGCCGGCATCTCTCATTTTATAGAGATCTCGAGGGTGGACTCCGCCGGTCAGGAAATCGCGGGTGCGTGCAACTCCTCCGTTGCTTTTAAGGACATCAATCACTTTCTGTTCTGCGGTTTTCATGCGGATAAATATACCTTCACTTGTGAATATGTGAAGCGTTTTTTATCCAGCTCTGTTTATGCCTACGGGTCGATGGCGGGCGGGCTAGAATTGCTGTTATTCGCAAAGCCTCTTTCGCCCAAAGGCTCAGGTCTTCGGCTGACCCGTTTCTACGCCAAAGACACTAATGCATACAGGCTTTCTTTGTAGCGTCGAACTTCCACGAAAACCTCGGTAGGCACCAGAGTTGACCCGTCAGAATGTGTCCACATCGCTAAGTTCTCGAACTTGCCCTCATCCTTGCGTGCGGCTCCATCACCTTCGTTTAGCAAAGAAATAACCGAGCTTCGAGGGATCTCCATATTACGGTGAATGTCAAGACCCGCCTCCGTAGCTGTCGGATTGGGCATAACGACAGTGGCTCTTAATCTTGGTTCTGGCCGAGGAAAGCAAGTGGATAGAAAATCGCCTTGAAGAGACGCTAGAGAAACCCGTTCACTTTTTTTCAGCGCCAACCCAGCCTCCACATATACCATAGGCATCGGGACACGCCTAGTACATGCTATCAAGGTGGATTGAAAACTTGCCTCAGGACAAATTCGCTTCTGCACTTTTTCGATAATCTTAAATGTCAGCCGGGGATGCCCCATTATTTCGGCATCCAAGGCAGGGCGAAACAATGGATCGAAAAAACCAACTTCACCAGCAATTCGATCCATCAAGCTTTCAATATCATCTTTTTGAGTGGTCGAGCGATGAAATGGAATCTCCATTTGCCCAAAATGAGTCAAAACATGGGCTATTTCATGCCACTTGCTAAAGTAGCTTCGAGCAGCTTTGTCACCTCGGCAATCAATGAAAGCAACATGCCTGTCTCGTGCATTTTTTCTAACGTTTCGCCGTTCCAAAAGTGCGCCAAAAGTATGCTCATCAAAACAAGTTTTTACATAGACGAAGGCCAACTCGCCATTAGAGATGTACTTATGAGCTAAACGCTCGATGTCACCATCTTTCCTAATCATCTCGAAAGTCAGGTGTAGCTTTTTGCACACAATCTCTTCCAGCTGAGAAAATGAAGTGATGTTTACCCCTTCTGACCACTCGGACACCCGGGCAATGCAGGCGTCGATAATGCCTTGCGTCGGCAAAAGAAGGCTAGAAGAGGGGACGGTTTATGTTTCAATTTCATATGCTACAGCCGTACACCTTTGTTGCTGTGGTTGCGGAAGCGAAGTTGTTACACCACTTGCACCAACTGACTGGCGCATAACTTTCGATGGAGAAACCATTTCGTTATCGCCCTCGATTGGGAACTGGAATTTCCCTTGTAAATCCCACTACTGGATCACTCGAAATGAGGTCGTCCCGGCCGAATGCTGGACAAGAAAAGAAATTAATGCGAACCGCCACAAGGATCGGGCCGAAAAGAAAAAGCATCGAAGCCGAAAAGACGAGCGGGCACGAAAAAATAAAAATAATTTTTGGGCGAAAGCTAAAACACTATGCTCACTTGAAAAAGGTCTCGGTACCGCTCCTGCTTGGCATGAGCAGGTTCTTCGGCAAACAGAAGGGCGCGTTGCTCGATTGCTTGAAGCTCCCGCAGACTGGAACGAGGCAAAAAACCAGCTGCGGAGCCGGTTTGCGTGAAAATAAAGTTCCTTCCTCCGCCGTTGAAGATCTGTAGTCCGGCAGACTGTTTTATGAAAGACAAAGGGGAACAGCTCGGCGAATATTTCTTTGATACGCTGTTCTCTGATACCATGTGTCTTCAGTAAACTGGATCTGTCTGGTGGTTCGCATTGCCATCAAGAACGAACACCTTCTTGGATATACAGGGGCCGACGGTTGGGGCGCTTAGGAGATTTGAGTTTGCCGGGCTGTAAAGAATGCCCACCATTCAGAATACAACAGGGGCCGAACGGGGCGGAGAACGGAGAGCAAACGGAGAATTTATGCTATAAGTGCGGCTTTCGGTCGGTATGGTCGGGCACTTGGCAGGACGGGGCGTCGTAAAAAACCCGAAAAATTGGGTGAAAAAGCGCGTAAAAATGAAAAAGCGAACCCGGTCGGAGTTCGCTTTAAGAAGATATGGTCGGGGAAACAGGATTCGAACCTGCGACTTCTTGGTCCCAAACCAAGCGCTCTACCAGACTGAGCTACTCCCCGTACGTTGTAAAAGCGCGACAATATCTACGAAGCTTTCAGTAAACGCAATATTAAACCGGCTTCGACTTGCGTTTAGATCATTTTTTCAAGTAGGCTCTGCGGCATTATGAATGACACGCTGATCATTATACCGACCTATAATGAGTGCGAAAACGCTCGCGCTATTGCTGTTGCTGTCTTTGCCAGTTCCCCCGACGTGGACATTCTTTTTGTCGATGACAACTCGCCGGACGGTACTGGCGCTATTGCTGATAAGATGGCGGCCGGCGATCCGCGCGTAAAAGTTTTGCACCGCGCAGAGAAAAATGGACTGGGTCGCGCTTATATCGCCGGTTTCAAATGGGCGTTGGAACGCCACTACGAATTTATTTGTGAAATGGACGCCGATTTTTCACATAATCCAGCCGATGTTCCGAAGCTGCGTGCTGCCGCTCAGAGTGCGGGGCTTGCCCTTGGTTCGCGCTATATCGGGGGCATCCGCGTCATTAACTGGCCCTTGCGTCGGCTTTTCCTGAGTCGTGGCGCAGGTGTTTACGTCAAATTGATTACCGGGATGCCTTTCACTGATCCGACCGGCGGCTTTAAATGTTTTCGTCGCTGCGTGCTGGAAACCATTCCGC
>CAZTEK010000155.1:0-4186 GCA_964612095.1 uncultured Verrucomicrobiota bacterium | reverse complement strand
CATGGACAGCTCGCCCTTATCCAGAGCCTCTCTGATTTTTTCCACTCCGAGCTGAAGATTTCCGGGGAGTTCCAGATTCTGACCGGATAGAACCGCCTGCGCGGCCGATCCCATTTGAGCGCCCCAATCCGAAATAAAGATCCCTCCAAACCCGCACTCCTTCCGGGCAAGCCCTTCGAGATTATAGCGGCTGGCGCTGCCCCAAACCCCGTTGACCTTGTTGTAGCAGGTCATAATCATCCAGACATCCGCCTCTTCTACGCACATGCGAAAGGGCGGAAGATACATTTCATGGAGAGCCCGGTCCGGAACCGTCACATCGTGAGTCCCCCGGCCGCTCTCCCAGTTATTCGCCAGATAATGTTTCGCACAGGCCGCAACGCCGGCCGATTGAATTCCCCTTACCAGTGCAGCCCCGGTTTTTCCCGACAGAAACGGATCTTCCCCGGTATATTCCGCGCATCGTCCGGCCCGGGGATCTTTAATGATATTAATACCGGGGGCCCAGATCGCGTTAAGCCCGTACTCTTTGGTCAGCAATCCCCACTGCCGACCGATGGCCGCCTGCAGCTCTTCATTCCAGGTCGCGGCGATGCAAAGTGCGGTCGGCGCAACTGGGGCGGAACCCTCCGTCCGGTTGACAGGGCGGTCGCCGCTCGGACGCGGCCCGCGCGGACCGTTGGTTGCCAGAATCGGGCCGATCCCCAGACGGGAATTGGGCAGCTGCGAACGCTGCCCCGTCCCCTTGGTTTTTTTGCTGCTGTCCGGATGGATATTGAGCTGTTCCACCTTCTCTTCGAGCGTCATGGCGGCAATAGCCGCATTCACCCGTTCATCCAGACTGATCGATCTGTCCTCGATCAGCGACTCGCCACAAACAGCTCCGGCGTACAATACACAAACCACCGCCTTCCAGCATGTTCCAGCAACCATAGCCATACTCCCGTTACAATTAATTCTCCCGCATTACTATAAATAAACCGTTTTACAAGACAACGATTGCTTTCCACGCAATATTTTCCGTCTGCTTCTTGATGCATTTCGGGATGTGTGTTTCCCGCACTTCGGTAAAGAGCCAGTACCCCGCCATTACTGCTCATCCATTATCTGCCGGGCTAGTCCCGAATGACGCGGGCGCAGTCTTGGATCCATACGGGGTCATTCCCATGCGGACGGGAACCTCGCAAACCGGACTGCTCAATGTTGTTGTTCCGGACCGTCAGTCCGTCCACAGCCGCAGCGAAAATGCCGCTCTCACCGGTACGGATAATGCGGTTGCCTTCCAGCGTCACATTGCGGTGGACTCCCGGGGTAGAGGGGTAGGCAAATCCTTTCAAATAGGCGAGTACGCCCAGAGCCGCTTCCTGAGAAGCCGCGCCGAGATTGCAGTTTTCAAAAAGGTTGTTGCGCACGATCACGTCGCGCGTGCCAATGCTCTCGTGAAAATGGACGGTCTCCGTCAGCACCATGACGCCCGCCCCAGTGCAGTTTTGGAATATGCAATTCTCGATGATGGCGTCACGGGTCTGGCAGAGAACGCCGCGCGCCCGGTTGGCCCGAACGGTGCAGCGTGCCAGGCGCAATCTGGCCACGCGAGATGCATTGCCAAGCACGTCGCCTGCGCGCAATTCCTCCGGCAAGGGAGCCTCAAACCGGATCCGGTGCAGGTTGCCGTCGCCCGGCTCCATACTCGCTTCGCTCACGATTCCGCTGGCGAACGGCGACAGGGTGTCCGTGCGCGCCATCTCCAGGGTGTCCCCCGGGTCCGGCAGGTCGGTCAGCTTCAGGTTGTGCTGGCCCAGCACGGTATAATCGTCCAGGCGCTGGCGCACAATCAGGTAAAGCCCGCTCTTGATATTGACCCCATCGTCGCCCATGCCCTCGAAGAGGCAGTCCTGTATCGTAACTGTGCCCTTGCATCCCATGAAATGGGTGGCATCGGCGGTGGCGGACATGAGGCGTCCGGAGTCCGGCCGCATCTGCACGTTGAATCCCTGAAGCGTAATGTTGGTGGTGACCGTACCCACTAAACCCATGCCGGGGGCGGAATAGACCGTCACATTGCTAACGGTTACATCGGAGCAACGGTCGAAATTGAACACGTTGTAGCCATAAACCCGGTGGCGCAGCACGAGGAGCGTATTGGTAGGAACCGGGATTTCGCGTTTCAGATGAACGCGAAGAACCTGCGGCGCGATCAATTCTGTACGCGCCACGCCGTCGTAAACATCCAGACCGCGCCCGTAAGGTAGCCGCGTGTCCGCGTGGTAGCTCATGAAAGCACCGACCGGCTCGCCCCCTTGAACGGGATACTCGTCACGGATCTTCACGTCGAAATAATTCGTAGATGCGGCGATCACGGTCCCTTCCGAGAACGGCGGACGCGCCCAGTCCGCCGTCAGGCCGAACACCGTGATGTTCCGGCAATGCTCAAAGGAGAAAACTGCCGCCGTACCCGTCATCATCAGCTCCGCCCCCTGCCCCTCGATGACCAGTCCGTCCATACCCGTCAAAGGAAACAGCACTTTCCGGTTCTCAGGATTGCCATTGGCGCGCAGTTCATAGCGCCCCTTGGGAATGACGATGCGCTTGTCGCCCTTGGCCTGCGCCTCCTTAAACGCGGCGAGAAACGCGGCGGTATCGTCCTGTCCATCGTTGGGCGTGGCGCCAAAGCTGGTGACATCCAGAGCGGACGCCCTGGAAGACGACAAGATCAACAACAGGGCGGTGAGGAGTACATATATTGGGTTCATGGTTGCTCCGATAGATTTTATTTCCCGATCAATCTCAATGTTTTTAACTTTGCAGCGGGACAGGCTCCAATCGTTAACGAACCGACATCCAAGCAACGTTTGCTTTTCTTCACAATACTAAACTTCTAAAAAGTAGAAATTACAGCAACCTTTGCTTAAATACATTGCTCTCAAGCCAGAACCCAAGTATTAACTCAAGCAACATTTTAACTTTTAAACTGTGGGAAGCAATCGTATGCCTTCGTCAAAAAATAGGAAGCGCCCGACACTCAATGACATTGCCAGCCGATGCAATGTAAATAAAGGGACGGTCTCACGTGTCCTGAATGGTAAATTCAAAAATTTCTCGGTCAGTCAAACTAAACTCAAAGAAATCAAGGAAGCGGCTAAAGCCCTTGGATACAAACCAAATCGCATGGCCAGAGTTATTCGCTGCAACCGAACCTATCTGATCGGAATTTCGTTCTTACGCTTCCAAACACCCGATAAGCCAAACGACCTCTACGAATCTCAGGAACTGATCAGCTTTATCCGCGCAATGGAAACCCACCCGCTCTTCGAGAAATATGACTGCGTCCTCCATTTCCGGCACGAAATTGAAGGGCATCCCCTGACCGACCTCGACTTCAAATCAGACCTTCTTGAAGGATTAATTTACCTTGTCCCCTCGAGCAAGCACAATGAATTCATGGAACTGGCCTCACCGGAGTTCCCAATTGTTCTGCTCGGCAATATTGAGGGGGCTGATAAAAAAATGCCTTGTATCGATATTGACAACCGCAAGGCGGCTAAAAATGCGGTTAAACACTTATTGGAAAAAGGCCGCAAAAATATTGTGATGCTCGTGCCAGAAAATATCCGCTACGTCCAATGTATCAAAGATCGTATTCAAGGATACAAGGATGCCTTGAAAGCTGCCAAGATTCCTGCAAGTCAGCAGCAGATCCACTGCGTTCCGTTTGATGCCGAATCGGTTCACCAGTTCCTCTCGCACATGGAAAACTTTGACTCAGTCGATGCCATTTTCTGCCCCAGCGATGAATTGGCCGCCAGTTGCATTGTTGCTCTCAAAAACTTGAATGTCAGAATCCCGGAGGACATAGCCCTCATAGGTTTTGATGACTCCATCCTTTCCCGAATGACCTCCCCCACTCTTTCCACCGTGCAACGCCCCTTTCAGGAGCAGGCCTACAAAGCCATTGACACACTGCTCAACATTCTGGAAAAAAAGATCGAGTACACGCCAGGGTTTGTTGAAATTGAAACACAACTCGTCAAACGCGAATCAACTGAAGGAATTACCCCTGCATCCTGACAAAAACACTCTTCGCAACGGATAATTACACTTTCTATAACCGCCGAGCGCGGAGCTGACCGCAGGCGGCTTTGAGCGCAGAACCTTTAGAGTCGCGCAAGGTGGTGTTGATTCCAGC
>CAZTEK010000154.1:0-4194 GCA_964612095.1 uncultured Verrucomicrobiota bacterium | reverse complement strand
GCAGCGTAATAGACTCCGAGCAGTTTAATTCCTACGGCGATCCAATCTTTTTTCTGCATAATTTAACCGCGCACCACGGGCTTTTACCGGGCGCGAACTTCCTTTCGGGCGCTACATTATCGCTTTTTGTTAAAAAAGCAACCGGCAGAAAGAAAATCTCAGGCCAGCACGATCAAAATTACTCCGGTAAGAACCCCGGCCAGCGCCCAGGCTTTACCGCGACGATTGATGTCGCCAAACATAAAGGCTCCAACCACGAAGGAAACGACCACACTACTTCGGCGTAACAAGGAGAGGATGACGATCAGCGCGTCAGGATTTTTAACGGCGTTGAAATAGGCAAAGTCAGCGGCAATCAGCAACAGTCCGATAAGCACAATACTCCAGCGCCATTCGAGCGGCGTGTATTCCTTACGCTTCGGCCACCAGACGCAGGCGGTGAAAGGCCCGAGCAACGCGACGTTGTAAAATGAAAACCAGAACTGCACCAGCATCGGGGTATAGCCCAGTTGCTGAATGAGATATTTGTCATACAACGTGCTGATACTGCCGATCAGCGTGGCTAGAAAAATGTAGAGAATCCAACGACTGCGATGAAAGACTACGCCTTCCTTCTGTCCAATAACTGAAAAAGCGTAATAGGAGCAGAAAATCACAGCAATACCAGCCCACTGCATCGGAAGCGGGCGCTCATGAAAAAACAGCACGGCACCTAGTAGCGTCCAAGCTGGCCCCGAGGCCCGAATCGGCGAAAAAAGCGAGATCGGCAGATGCTTCATGGCAAAATAGGCCAGAACCCATGAAACGGACACGATTACGGCCTTAATCAGGATGTGCAGATGCTCCGACAGCGTGGCCGGCGGAACATAGCAATTCAGGTGTAGCATGAGATCCGGTGAAAGACGCGAACCAGCCAGAAAAACCAACATAGGTACAAATCCGGCAACCGTGGACAAAAACAGTACCGGCAACACGGCGTTATGATTAAGTGCATGTTTTTTGCAAACATCGTAAAGCCCGAGCAATACGGCAGAAATCAGTCCGAGAGTTATCCACATAAAAAACCGCTAAAAGGATGAAATGTTGAAGAAGAGGAAAGACGGAATAGGCGAATTGCAGAAAAAGATCAAGGACGGCTTAAAAATAAGAACCATCCTGCCTTCTAGGCCTCCTTTCATTAATTTTTATTTCTTTCCCGTTGCACTCCGGTATTAAGACCTTATAGTGCGCCCTTATGAATATACCCGACGGTATGGATATAGCTATTCTGATGGATGCCGCTTGCGACGATCAGGAAATTGCCGCCACTTTGCTGAAGCTTTTCTTTGAGCTGACAGGCCAGGAACAAGCACGCCTGGATAGCGCCGTCGCACAAGGGAACGCGCCAACCGCTTCTGCTGTGGCTCATAAGGTCGCCGGTTCCTGTGCGTCCTGTGGTATGAACAAGTTGGCGACCCGATTCCGCGAAGTAGAACATCTCTGCAAAGAAACACTTCCAAGCGATATCAACGAGCGGATACAGACGATCACCCAAGAGATGATGGAAACCCGCCTCGACCTCGAGAAATATTTTAACTGCTCGCTCGCACCATGAAATCGGTTTTGCTCATTGATGACGACCAGTTTGTAACCACGCTCTATAAAGCCAAGTTGCAGAGCGAAGGTCTTGCCGTCGATGTGGCACACAGCGGAACGGAGGCGCTTGAAAAACTAGGGCAAAGCCGTCCGGATGTAATCGTCCTCGATCTGAATATGCCCGGAATCACGGGGGCTGATTTACTTAAATCGATTCGGGCTGTTCCGCTTTGGAAACATATTCCCGTTATCGTTTTTTCCAGCGGATACATCCGGTCGCTCGTCGACGAAGCCACCCAGCTGGGCATTCATAAATTTTTCGCTAAAGCACAGTGCCCGCCCAAAATGCTGATTGCTGAAATCAAAGAGCTTCTGAGCAAGCTGGACTCAACGGAATCCCATCTGCCCGCCGATGCCGCCGCCATACCCGAAGAACTGACTATCAGCGACATCCCCGCTCTTCTTGAACAATTCGCCGCCTCCGAAGATCTCACCGTGCTACATGACATGTTACTGAAAATCTATAAAGCTTCCCACCCCTGTATCAATAGAGCGATGGAAGCCACGGACGGCACCGTACAAGGCCAACTAGGCCGTGTGCTTGGAAAACTTTTTGAAGACCTCTACGCCCACCCAGAACACATCACCGCCTCTACCAAGCAAACGCTGGCGGCAGGGCTTCAAAAACTATGCAAAATTGAAGAGGAAAAAGCTAAACCGGCTCTTGAATCTGAACTCGCATTGAAAGACCTTCTGCGGTCGCTCGAGTCATAACTATCCCGCCTGACTTTCTTCGATTTCCGCCCAGCGGGTAAACGCCGCATCCATCTCCGCCGAAACAACTCCGGCGCGTTCTGTAACTATTTTAATTTCATCCGCCGGACGGCGGTAAAAATCGGGCGCATTCAGCTTTTGATTCAGTTCGGCCAGCTCCGCTTCGAGCTGTTCGATTTTTTTAGGCAGATTTTTTTGATCTTCACGCTCTTTATTCGACAGCTTGCGCTTCTGACCCCTGCTCCCTGACCCCTGATTCCTGATTCCTGACTCCTGCCCCCTGACTCCTGACTCCTGATTCTTGGCCTTTCGCTGATCCAGCCAGTCGTCGTAGCCGCCAGCGTATTCGCCAATCTGTCCGTTGCCTTCAAATACAAGTGTTTCCGTCACCACATTATTGATGAAGGCGCGATCATGACTGACGAGCAGCACCGTGCCCTGATATTCCACCAACAGTTCTTCAAGCAGATCGAGCGTTTCAACGTCGAGATCGTTCGTTGGCTCGTCGAGCACCAGTACGTTCGAAGACTGCGCGAAAAGCTTGGCCAACATCAACCGGTTACGCTCGCCGCCGGACAGTGAGCCGACGGGCTGAGTCGCATCAGCAGGCGAAAAAAGAAAATTACGCAGATAGCCGATCACATGCTGCCGTCCGGTGCCGGTATTCACATATTCATTGTCGCCGCAAAGATTGAATTTAACGCTCTTCGTCTCATCGAGCGCAATGCGGTGCTGATCGAAATACGCTACTTCCAGTTTGGTGCCGTGCCGTATTTCACCCTGCCGCGGCGCGAGCTGACCCAGCAACGTATTCAGTAGCGTCGACTTTCCGCAACCATTCGGACCAATGATACCGATGCGGTCGCCGCGCAGTATTTCGACGGAAAAATCTTTAATGACATCTGGGCCGCCGTAGCCGCACGAAATATTTTTGGCGGTGATCACTTTACGTCCAGACATCTCGGCTTCGTTCAGTTGCAGCTTTACCGTCCCAGTCCGCTCACGCCGCTGGGATCGTTCTCCTCGCAATTTCTCGAGTTCGCGCACACGGCCTTCATTGCGTGTGCGGCGAGCCTTAATTCCTTTACGAATCCAGACTTCTTCCTGCGCAAGCTTACGGTCGAATTCAGCCCATTGCCCTTCCTCGGCATCAAGCAAAGCCTGACGGCGGGCCAAATAGGTTTCGTAGTCGCAGGCCCAGCTGGTCAGATTTCCGCGATCAAGTTCCACAATGCGGGTCGCCAGTTTTTTCAGGAAGACGCGGTCGTGGGTGACAAACAACACGGTACCGCGCCAGCGCAGCAGAAAATTTTCCAACCATTGGATGGATTCAATATCAAGATGGTTGGTCGGCTCATCGAGAATGAGCAGATCCGGTTCGTTCACCAGCGCCTTGGCCAACAGCGCCCGACGGCGCATTCCGCCGGAAAGCGCAGCAAAATCCTGTTCCGGATCAAGTCCCAGTAGCGAGATCGCCTTCTCCACCGGATGATCCATCGCGTGTTCATGGTTCCAATCTTTGGACACCAGATCATAGACCGTTCCCTGAATATCCTGCGGAACCGTCTGCTGAAGCCGAGCAATCCGCACCTCACGCGAACGGACAATTTCGCCTTCGTCCGGCTCCAGCTCACCGCTGACAATTTTCAGCAACGTGGATTTGCCCTGTCCGTTGCGTCCAACCAGACAGATACGTTCGCCCGGCTCGATTTGTAGCGTCACGCCATCGAGCAACGCCGGACCGCCGAATGCAATATGAAGATTCTGTAAACTAAGTAAGGCCATAAGAGGCGGAGAAGGTAACAACCTGCCCGGCCAAATCAACCGCATTCGCCAACATTCAGG
>CAZTEK010000153.1:0-4204 GCA_964612095.1 uncultured Verrucomicrobiota bacterium | reverse complement strand
TGCCAGACGCCGATCAGCGTGTCCACCGTCCATGAAAGGCCTTTGGCTTCGTTCAAGTAAGCGACAAATGCTTCGTCGCTGATGACGCCCTCCTCCACGGCGTGGTGCATTTCCAGATCGCGTTCGGTCGGTTGCTCAAGCGGCGTGCCGGAGTCGGCGGCGATCTGCTGGAGCAGAATCTGAAAGTCAAAATTAACCAGTACGTTGCCGATATCAAAAATAAAATATTTAGAGTTCATACGGTGCGTTTCAAAAATTAAATAAAGTCCACTGGGCGGGCCAGACAGAAAGCGATAAGGCCGGTGATGGCGGCCGCATCGGTGCCGCGCCAGAAGACGACCCAGTCGCCCGCGTTATGGCGTCCATCGGCATGCCGGTCGTACCATTGGTTGATTGGGTTGCCTTTGCGTGACCGCCAGAAGAATGAAGGGTTATTTTTGCAAACTTCATCCCACAGTTCCTGCGCAAGGCCTTCACCACGAGCTTCGGAGCCGACGGCGAATTTAGAAAGGTAGAGCCCTTCCGGATGTTTTTCGAGCAACGCGGCACCTCGGTAATTTTCTTCAAAATAAATCTGTGCCACCGCCGCCAGAATTCCTTCTTTCGGTTTTTTACCAAAGCTTTCCTGAAGCAACGCCAGCAGGCGGTCGGTATCGGGCTTACCGCTGGAAAGAATAGTAGAGCCGCGGCGGAAAACAGTGCCCGCACCTTTGACGGTGAAAATTTCTTCGAGCAGGTTCATCGGCGCGGTGACAGAAATATGGGTGCCGGGCCGTGTTTCGAGTAACGCGGCGGCAGTATCGGCCAGTATTTTATCCTCAGATGAAAGGGCCATTACCGATTTTTGCGTGTAGTAATAATCCACCGACATCCCGCCCGCGGCGCGGATAAAGTGTACCCGTTTTCCAATGATCGGAACTTTTTGCAACAGGCTTTCCAAGGTCTGGACATTTTCTTCAACGAAAACTGGGACGCTTGCTTTCCGCCGTCCAAGCTTTGGAAAAACGGTGCGCTCAAAAAGCGGATTATCTTTGAGAAGATTCCATTTGGCCTCGGCGTCGTCGCACAGCACAACGGCCGGTTTTAAGCCGAGCTTGAACAGAAAATTCAGATCGAAGGCGAGCGCCTCGGCACCCTGCTCGAGGCTTTCAAGATCCGGAACAAGTAGCGCAAAGCAGTCGGTGCCCGCCGACTGGAATTTATTGAGGTAGAATTCATATTCCTCGCGCCGCCCGATGCTGTCGAGAAATAGCCGTATGGTTTTGTTCAATAACATGCGCAGAAGGAAACATCATTCGCCTAAAAAGTACACCAAAAATACGTTCCGAAGCTTGGCGAAGTAATGGGCTGCGATTAGGATGACAAACAGAATGAACACCCGTTGATACCCATGATTGTCAAAACGCCAGCCATTCCTCTTTATTGGACCGATGTCTCGAATACCTCGCGTATCGTTACTTGGCTGACGGCGCATTACGGAAAGCTTTCGACCACCATCAAAGGGGATCAGCGTAAAAACAGCCTTTTTCGCGGACAATACGACCTTTTTTCAACCAGTGAACTGCTTTTTTATGACCGCGCTGAACGCAATACCCATATCGCCAAAGAGTGTTCCATGCTTCATGCGCGAAACACCTTCCGCGCCGATTGGCGGGCCTGCGCCACGGCGGGTTACATGGCGGCCCTATTAGCCCGTACCACGCCACGTCATAGTCACGAAGCGGGCCGCTTTGAGTTCTTTGAGGAAATGCTCACTCATGCCGAATCATATGGACAACATCCAGCCTTCCTCGTCTGGTTTGACCTGAAATTCGCAGAATTTCAAGGACAGCTGGTTCAGCTGAACGATACGACCCGCGAGGTATACCGGTTTTCAGCCGAGCACGGCGGAGTGATTGACCCCGGCTACGCACGCGAACATCGCATTCCTGCCTCACCGCTCGCACCCGAAGCTGTTGAATTACTCAGAACATGGCAAGAAGCTGAAACGCCAGCAGAGGTATTGACTGTAAACTGTAATCCAGCTTACTTGGCACAAGTTGAGCGTGTACTTGCTAAATTTGTTACCTATCAGTTTGATTTGCCGCCGCACGTCCGCAGAACAGCCGTTGAAACGCTCAGGGCGATTCCTGCTATTGTATAATCAACTCTTCGCGGCCTTTTATTTTTTCGACCCGATCAGCGCCCAGCAAAAACATCGCAATAACAAATTCATGTTTCAGTCGTTGAATCACTTTTCGTACCGCTTCGACCGATTCCATCGCCGGATTCAAAAATGGCCGCGCCAGTCCGCAAAGCGATGCACCCAAAACGACCGCTTTAGCCATATCCACGCCAGAACGGATACCGCCGGAGGCAATCAGTGTAATGCGATCTCTGTACGGCGCAAGGGCCCTGAGCGCCAACGGCGTTGGCAAACCCCAATCCTGAAAAAGCTGCCCCATGGCCACGTCATCACAACGTTCACTTTCCACACGGCTCCACGATGTGCCACCCGACCCGGCCACATCAATATATTTGACACCCGCTTCAATCAAAAGCTTCGCATCGGCAACGGAAATACCAGCCCCGACTTCCTTAACGATCACCGGAACTTCGAGCCCATTAACAATTTCACCAATTTTTTTCCGCAGGTTCGAAAAATTAGTATCACCCTTTGGCTGAACCACTTCTTGCAATGGATTCAAATGCAAACAAAGCGCATCGGCCTTAAGCACCTGTACGACAGCGCGGGCATGCGCAAGCGTCATATCTTCATTAAACTGCACAGCACCGAGGTTTGAAAAAAGTAACGTGGACGGGGCTACACCACGCAAATCAAAACTCGACCGCGCCGTCGGCTCAGTAAAAAAGATACGCTGCGACCCAACCCCCATGGCGACCCCTTCGGCTTCAGCAGCAGCGGCAAGGTTGGCATTAATCTTACGGAATAACTTGTCGCCGCCGCCAGTCATCGACGAGATCAGTAGCGGAAACGATAGCTTTTTACCCAGAAATTCAATCGATGGGTCAACCGCTTTCAAATCAATCTCCGGCAACGCACGGTGCGTCAGACGGACTTCGTCAAAATAGAATTTACGCCGATCCATTTCGTCTTTTTGCGCAACGATTTGAATATGCTCCACTTTTCGTTTTTCGAGATCGCTCATAACTTCACCGCTCCACAAATTACAGGCTCAAAAAGATCCCGCATTAAATTCCGTTCCGCATGTTTCATAAAACAAAACGGCTTACAACAACACGATGCGGGAGCGTAGATTGATCTACTGGTGCCGTCAAGATGGCTTTAAAATCAGACGGC
Organism: uncultured Verrucomicrobiota bacterium; assembly: GCA_964612095.1. GTDB lineage: Bacteria > Verrucomicrobiota > Kiritimatiellia > Kiritimatiellales > Tichowtungiaceae > Tichowtungia. The sequence continues at coordinate 903 of CAZTEK010000153.1, read as the reverse complement.
TACTTAGAAAATTACCATGATTTTTTAATCATTATATACAGTATAGTTTTACTTACTTATAATGCGAAATACATCAATGAATAGCATTGTATGTTTACATCAGACTAAAAATTCTAACTATATTCTAATATTTGGCCTATTGACATCCCCGCCAATAAGAGTAGAAAGGTAGCAAGATTTACTTCTCCAAGGGTTGGAGAAATAAAATCTGGGAGCGGCCAAATGGCCTACTCCAACTGTATAAAGAAAGGAGCAATCAAGATGATCCCATACGGATTCGGATTCGAACCGAACGATTACAATGCGATGCTTGATCTTCAGATCGACTTCAAAGAGCTGCGTCGGCAGTGCAAAGAGTTGGTCAAAAAAGTCGGCCGCAAAATGAAGAGAAAATAATAATTCCCAGAATACGGGAAGCCCGTAAAGGGCAAGCTTCTATCCTCAATAGGGTAGTAAAAGAAAGAGAAAATAATGAATCAGAAAAATAGACCCAGAAGCAGACGTCGCAAAAGCAACGCTGTTTCATTTTTTAAAAGCAGCATATATAGCAGTTGCTTTAAAAACCCAATGTCGTGGTCTAATCGCGGCTAATAAGCCCGCACAGAGACCCCCGCAGGGGTCACATACGGAAATACGGCAAAAACCGTGTTCCTTCGCCTTCGGGGGCGGTGCAATAAAAGCACCGCCCCTTTTTTATTCCCCAATTCTGAAACAATCACCTTAAATAACATTCTCCCCTACCCTGCAAATCAGAGTTTTTTATTATAACTGAATCCTGCGGATTGACATCACATACTTTTTCCGTACAATTCGCGCTTCTTTTCAAAGGCGGGATAGCTCAGTTGGTAGAGCAGAGGACTGAAAATCCTCGTGTCCTCGGTTCGATTCCGAGTCTCGCCACCA
>CAZTEK010000152.1:0-4249 GCA_964612095.1 uncultured Verrucomicrobiota bacterium | reverse complement strand
TCGAAGATGTTGAATCACGCGCCGTCTTCGCTAAAGGACTCGTCATCAGCGAATGTAGCCGGATTGCCAGTAACTGGCGCTCGACGATGTCGCTCCCCGAATATCTCGAAAAAGCCGGCGTGGTCGGCGTTGACCAGATTGATACACGCGCCGTCACCATCCATATCCGCGACAAAGGCGCCATGAAGTGCGTCATCTCCACGGAAGACCTCGACTGCAAGAGCCTCGTGCAGAAAGCCAAAAACTCCGCCGGACTCGTCGGTCACGACCTTTCCACCGAAGTCAGCGCACAAAAACCGTATGTTTACCCAGAAGGCGGCAAAAAGAACGCCCGCTTCCGTGTGGCGGTTATTGATTGCGGTATTAAAACCAACCAGCTCCGCATCTTCGATGAACTCGGTTGCGAGTGCCATGTATTCCCGAATACCGCCTCGGCCAAAGAAATTCTAACCTGCAAACCCGACGGTCTTTTCCTTTCTAACGGCCCAGGCGACCCGGCTGGCGTTCCGCAAATCGTCGCGACTGTCAAAAAACTGATTGAATCAAAGCTTCCAACCTTCGGAATCTGCTTCGGACACCAGATGCTCGGTCAGGCCCTCGGCGCAAAAACCTATAAACTGAAATTCGGCCACCGCGGCGCGAACCAGCCGATTCAGGATCTGCGCACCGGTAAAGTGGAAATCGCCTCGCACAACCACGGGTTCTGCGTCGATCCGGCCACCATCGATCCGGAAATTGCCGAAGTCAGCCACATCAACCTCAACGACAACACGGTGGCCGGCCTGCGACACAAAAAATTGCCGATGTTCTGCGTGCAGTATCATCCCGAAGCTTGCCCCGGCCCGCACGACCCCTATTATCTGTTCGAAGAATTTATAGCGCTAATGAATCAATATAAAAAGTGATGAAAAACTGGAAAAATATAACCCTACTGACGCTCTTTGTTCTGTTGCTAATCATCAGCTTCCAGAACCTCAAGGCGGTCACACTCCAGATGCTTTTCTGGCCGGTGCGCGTATCACCGGTCATTCTGATCCCGCTTATGTTGCTGACCGGATTTACCGCAGGACGCCTTACACGCAGGAAACGGAGTTGAGATGAAATGCACTCCGTATTTTCTGCATACCCGCAACCGCCCGGATCGGGCGAATATCCAGCTTGCGTGGATTCGGCGGGTTGTGGAAAATGCCGAGCACGAAGAAATTCAATCAGACGGAAGAATCCGGCGGTGGGCGAAAATTAAAGAATCCGACAATCGGAACTTGCGGGTAATTTTATTGGCAGACGGAAAAACAGTGCATAATGCCTTTTTTGACCGGTCATTCAGGGAGAACGGCGATGAAAATTAAATATTTTTCCGAAACCGACACATTGCTGGTTGAATTCAGTGACCAAGTGATCACGGATACCCGCGATCTCAATGAAAATATTCTGGTTGAATTTGATAAGACAGGAAAACTGGTCAGCCTGACCATCGAACACGCAAAAGAACAAACCAACCTCAAAGAATTCGTCTTTCTGCCTGAAGCCAAACAGGATTATACACTCAGCCATGTCGCTGAAGACTCCGAACCCTATTCAACGAAAGAAGACCCCAAATGACTCATCCCGAATGGATTGCCATTTTAGATTACGGCTCGCAGGTGACGCAGCTGATCGCCCGCCGAATCCGCGAGCAGAAGGTTTACTGCGAAATTATCCGCTTTGACACCAAAGCCGCCGACCTCGCCAAACGCGCCCCGAAAGGTATCATTCTTTCCGGCGGACCCTGCAGCGTACCGGATGCCGACTCGCCGAAATGTGACCCCGCCCTTTTCGACCTGAATATTCCAATCCTTGGAATCTGCTACGGCATGCAGCTCACCGCCCAGACGCTCGGCGGTAAAGTCCATCCCGGCCAGAAGCGCGAATATGGCAAAGCCGCCATGCAAATCACGGGCGACTCCCCGCTGTTCCAAGGTTTGGAACCGGAGTTGCAGGTCTGGATGAGCCACGGCGATAAAGTCGAAGCCATGCCCAAGGGCTTTGAAGCCGTCGCCAAATCCGACAACTGCCCCTACGCCGCGATGCAAAATACAGAACGGAAAATCTACGGCGTGCAATTCCATCCAGAAGTCGTCCACACCCCTCAAGGTAAAGAAATGCTCTGGAACTTCGCCTTCAAAATCTGCAAATGCGCTGGCGACTGGGAAATGAGTAAATTTATCGAAGAGAATATTTCCGCCATCCGCGCCAAAGTCGGCACCGACCACGTCCTGCTCGGTCTCTCCGGCGGCGTCGATTCTTCTGTCGTAGCCGCCCTGCTCCACAAAGCAATCGGTCCGCAACTCCACTGCGTTTATGTCGACAACGGTCTCATGCGTTATCGGGAAACCGAAGAAATCGAAAAACTTTTCGGCGATGCCTTCGGAATCGACCTCACTGTCGCCCGCGAAGGTAAACTGTTTCTTAAAGAACTCGAAGGCGTCAGCGACCCCGAGAAAAAACGTAAAATCATCGGCAAAATCTTCATTGATGTATTCGCCGAAAAAGCGCGCGGATTTGCAGGTAAAGTCAAATACCTCGCACAAGGCACGCTCTATCCCGACGTCATCGAAAGCGTCTCACCGATCGGCGGCCCGTCGGCCACCATCAAGAGCCACCATAATGTCGGCGGACTTCCCGCCGACCTGCAATTCGACCTGATCGAACCGTTGCGCGAACTTTTCAAAGATGAAGTACGCGAAGTCGGACGCGAACTCGGCCTGCCAAGCTACGTGGTCGACCGGCAACCCTTCCCCGGCCCCGGCCTCGCCGTACGCATCATCGGCGACATAACGCCCGAGCGCATCGCCGTTCTTCAGCAGGCCGACCTGCGCGTCCGCGAAGAAATCATGAAAATGCCGAACCATCTCGATGTCTGGCAGTACTTCGCCGTACTGCTTCCGATCCAGACTGTCGGCGTGATGGGTGACGACCGCACCTACGAAAACGTCGTCGCCGTTCGCGCGGTGGAAAGCCGCGACGGCATGACCGCCGATTGGTACAAACTGCCGTATGATGTGATGGATAAAATTTCCAACCGCATCATCAACGAAGTCAAAGGCGTCAACCGCGTCTGTTACGATATTTCTTCCAAACCGCCTTCCACCATCGAATGGGAGTAAGTTCAACGCAAAGAAACGCTGAGAAAATGACAGAGAACGAGCTATCTAAAGAAATCATCGGAGCAGCAATCGAAGTCCATCGGGTGCTGGGTTCCGGTCTTTTAGAAAGCGTTTATGAAGAAGCTCTGTGCTGCGAACTCGAATTGCATAGCATCCCGTATGAAAGACAGAAATATCAACCCATCAATTTTAAAGGCAAGACCCTTAAAACAGACTATCGAATTGATTTACTGGTGGACGGCAAAGTAATCGTTGAAGTAAAAGCCAGAGAAACGATTCATCCAATCGATAAATCTCAAACCCTTACCTATTTACGACTAAGCGGAATGAAGCTCGGTCTGCTAATCAACTTTCATGAACCGCTTTTGAAAAACGGAATTACACGAATAGTGAACAACCTTTAATTAAACTTTGCGAGACTCGGCGCGCTTTGCGCCTTTGCGTTGAGGAAAAAACATGCCAAAAAGAACTGACATCCACCACATCCTGATCATCGGCTCCGGCCCAATCGTAATCGGCCAAGCCTGTGAATTCGACTACTCCGGAACGCAAGCCTGCAAGGCTCTGCGCGAAGAAGGCTTCCGCGTCACGCTGATCAACTCCAACCCGGCCACGATCATGACCGACCCAGCCACGGCGGACGCCACCTACATCGAGCCGATCACTCCGGAAACCGTTGAAAAGATTATCATCAAGGAACGGCCTGACGCCCTATTGCCGACGCTCGGCGGACAGACTGCGCTCAATACGGCCATGAAGCTGTACAAAAGCGGTGTACTGAAAAAGTACAATGTCGAAATGATTGGTGCCAATTACGACGCCATTATGCGCGGCGAAGAACGCGATATTTTTAAATCCGTCATGAAGGAAGCGGGTATCGCAACCCTCAAGAGTTTCCACGTTCATAACCTGGAAGAAGCAATCCACGTCGCTGAAAAAGAACTCCCCTTTCCGATCATTGTACGCCCCAGCTTTACGCTCGGCGGAACCGGCGGCGGTATCGCCAATAACATGGACGAACTGAAACAAATCGCGCGACGCGGTTTAGAGGCCAGCCTCAGCAGCGAAGTGCTGCTCGAAGAATCCGTCTACGGCTGGAAAGA
>CAZTEK010000151.1:0-4268 GCA_964612095.1 uncultured Verrucomicrobiota bacterium | reverse complement strand
AGCGCCTCGGCCAGCGCAACGGGGCAGCACATATCAACCACGAGGCCCGAATTGTGCGAACGGACAATTTCACAGGGCCCGCCTTCTTCGGAAACAAGGGCTGGGAGGCCGCTAGCGTGTGCTTCGAGCACCGCATTGCCGAAGGTGTCCGTGAGGCTAGGGAAGACGAAGAAATCAGCGCTGGCATAGGCCTGCGCAAGTTCCTCGCCATCGAGACGTCCAGTGAAGAGAATATGTTCATGGGTATATTTCTTTTTGAATTCTTCCAAATGCGGGCCATCGCCAGCCAGAATAAGTTGCGCGTCAAAATTTTCTTCGTTGGCAAGTGCGCTAAACGCATCGAGCAGGTTCTCAAGGTTTTTCTCTTTTGAAATACGTCCGGCGTAAAAAAACTTGAATCCACGATTAAGTCCAAACGTCCGCCAATAATTTTCGTTCCGTTTTTCAGGCGAGAATCGGTCGAGGTCAACGCCACGCGGCATGACATAAAGTTTCTTACGGTCAAAGCCCTTCCCGACTAACTGATCGAGATACGTCTGACTGGGTACGGCAAGGCGATCCATTCCTTCATAGAACCAAGCCATATAGCGCCAGGTGAGATCTTCCATGTGCTCATCGCCGGATAAATGAAGAACATATTGGGGGAAGTCGGTATGATAGATGCCGCGCACCTTGAGTTTAAGTAGACGTGCTGCACCCAGCGCGGCAAGGCCGACTGGTCCCGGCGTGGAAATAATGACTTCGTCAATTTCCTCCTCTTCGAGCCAGTTAATTATTTCAAGAAACGGCGGATAGACCAATTCCTGCTTTTGATATTCCGGCAACAGGAACGTGCCGACCGGGCGAAAATTTTTCACTGGAAAATCTGACACCGGCTTCTCAGGAAGGCAGGTGACCACGGTGATCTCCTTCCCTTCTTTGTGCGCCATCGTGGCGAGCGTACGAATGGTGTTCACCACGCCGTTCATATCGGTGAACGTGTCAGTGAACCATGCACGTTTACCTGAACGTTTCATGAGTTTTTCCGTGCCGGTAAAACTAGAGGCCACCTCGCACAGGAAGTTTTCATCTTTATGCTGTACACTGAAAGCCGTTAGATACGGCGCAAGACCCAGCGCAACCGGCCCCAGCGAAGCAAACGACTGAATGCTTTCGATGAGTCCGCCGCGCTGGATTTGCTCAATAAAGCGCTGAATAAAAGTAAACGTGAGTTGCTGGCTAATCCGGCAGGCCGACTTGAACTTGCGGTCGTCTTCGCGTAGCGGTGCGTCACCCTCCTCCGGCGTTTCCGTAACGGAGCGGCGGCGAATAGCCGCGATTTCCTCAAAAAGCATCTTTTCAATATCGCTGAGTTGCTTTTTCTTTTGCTCAAAAACCATCCTGCGAATGGGTTGTACCAAAGCCGCACGCAGTCCGGTTTCCGGTGCTTTAGGCTCTTCAACGATCCGTTTAAGCATGCCACCAATCATGCTGTCCTTACCCGTACTACTCTTAAGGAACCGATTTTCGTAATAACTGTAAGCAATACCATAGAGACTGTGGGCGAGACGGACGCTGGTTCCGGCCCGACCTCCAGTCTGATGTTGCCCTTCGCTAAGATGTTGCAAGAAGTCAAACACCGTCGCGGCGTGCGGAGTGACCGTGTGGGCTTCGGCGGTGTACAACCCGCTGTGATCGTCGCTACCTCCGGTAAGAAACTTTTTCCACGGCTCGGACCCGGTCGGCGCGAGATGGTGCCGGTCCGCGAGTTTATCGATCACATCCGGCGTCAGGTTTTCGAAAACCGTACGAGCCAGTAATCCAGCACGCGGATGCCGTGATCCATTGAGCGTTTCAAACCGCTTGAACATAAGAATCAGCTTTTCGAATTGCTCAACGGTAAGACGGTCATTTACCAAAAAGAGCGGATGGGCAATGGCATGAACGATATGGTTTTCGTTCATATAACGGTGCAAGTCATATATATTCGGACGGATGGCATCCAGCTCACGGAAACTTTTTTCCGTAATCCCCCAGACCAGACAGTGAACCTTACAGCCGTTTTCAGGAAAATAAGTCGTCAGCTCAGAAGAGAGAAATGTTCCTGGCAAATGAGCGATTTCCAACGCGCCACTGATGCTGTTGTGGTCGGTGATGGTAACATAATCCATACCATGCTCACGACAGGTGCGATAAAGAGCCAGCGGCTCGACGAAACTTTCCGGTGAACCGATACGGCGAAGAAACCACTCGCTCGGACGGTCGGAGTATTTGCTGTGAACATGCAGGTCGGCACTGCTCATGCTTTTTTCTTTTCTCATGCCCCAGAATCTATCACTACCGAGTTAAAAAATGATGAGCAAATGATTAGGTTTCTGTTTGGTACAGGAGTGACGACTCTCGGCCTGTGAAGGGGAACCACTCGCCCACAAGCCGAGTATTTGCTGAAAATCTCGTCAATTTGCAGTTTTTATCAACGGCTAACAGAATCCTCACAAATCAGTGTTACCATTCAGGCATGAAACATTTAAACCAAGGGCTCTTCCTGATTGACGGGATCGGCCCATTCTTCCGGGAAAACCGGCGAGAGGAAATCAACTGGTCAAAAATTGATTTTGCTGAACTGAACTCAACTGGATGCATCCCGGAAGAACGGTGTCAACAGATCAGGGACGACTTTCTAACCTTCACGAGCAAGGCTGCGGCGATGGGCTACAATGCCGTTACACTCGACGACCTCGCGCATCTGACAATCCTTCCGCTTTATACCGACGAACTGAAAAATAAAATTCAACAGTACCGCGAGCTCTACCAGTCGCTCTTCGCCATAGCCGAAGCCTCCGGTATGCAAGTTTTCATCACCACCGATCTGCTTTTTTTCAATCCGGTCATTGAAAAACTCATCGGCGAAAACCTCGGGAAAACCGGTGACTTTATCGCGGACTGCTGTCGCAGTTTTTTTGAGGATTTCCCGAAAACCGGCGGAATTATTTTCCGAATAGGGGAAAGCGACGGAGTGGATGTGGAAGGAGACTTTCACAGTCGGCTAATTCTAAAAACCCCATCCCAGGCGCGGCGTATGCTCAAAACGCTGCTACCGATTTTTGAGCAACACGACAAACTATTGATTTTCAGAACCTGGACGGTCGGCATCGGCGGGCTGGGTGATCTCATCTGGAACCGCGACACCTTTAACCGCGTCTTCAGCGACATTCACAGTCCAAATCTCATCATTTCCATGAAATATGGCGAAACCGACTTCTTCCGTTACCTACCCCTCAATCCACTCTTTTTTGAGAGCGATCACCGCAAACTGGTCGAGTTGCAAACCCGCCGTGAATACGAAGGGTTCGGCCGCTTCCCTTCTTTCATCGGACGCGATTATGAAGCCATTCGCAAACAACTCGCTTTCGCACGCAACATGGCCGGCATCTCGGTCTGGTGCCAAACCGGCGGCTGGAGCGGTTTCAGGAATCTGACCCTACTGGAACCCGGAGGCATCTGGAACGAAATCAACACCTACGTCACCCTGCGCATCTTCCGGGATAACTTACGAACCGATCAGGCAACACAAGCTTTCTGCAAAGAATACCTCGGATCGGTGCAGTGGCCTGCGTTGCACGAGCTACTTGATCTTTCCGACCGCGTCATCAAAAACCTGCTCTACATTGATGATTTCGCCACCCGTCGTATCTTCTTCCGCCGCCTGCGCCTGCCACCACTCATCGCGGTTTACTGGAAACACATCCTCATCAGTCACCTCATACGCAAAATTCTACGTTGCTATGTTTCTCACGCCTGGGGACGCGAACTGGTTAAAACCGGCTATCATGCGCTGCGCGACATCCGTCGGATGAAACGACTCGCTGGCGAACTCGGCCTCCCACAGGAAGACTTCGACTTCCAGTACGACACCTTTCGCATTATCGCCGCCGCCCGCGCCTACTACTTCCTGCCACATCCGGAACGCAGCCTGCGACTGTTACAGAAAATGAAAAAAAACTACGAAGCCAAATGGCCTGAGCCTCGCTATGCAGTCCAAATCGATCTAAAGCCGTTTCCGCTCAAAGGAGTTCATCTGCGAAAAATCATCAACATTCTTATGCGTCGGCAGAGCGGTTATCGCAAACTCGACCGGATTCTCTCGTTCACGTTCTACACAACTCTTCAGCCGCTGATCCGGCGCGTCAACCGTCGGGTATTTCCAGACTTTGCGCAAAAACAGGCAATGGGTATCAACACCGTCTTTAAATAGAGGCAATATGTTCCGCAAAGAGTTGAAGCCAGCC
>CAZTEK010000150.1:0-4270 GCA_964612095.1 uncultured Verrucomicrobiota bacterium | reverse complement strand
TTTTCAGGTGTCAGGCAAGAAAAAAGTTAATTTTAATGCTCAATAAACAATAAACGCAGAGAGCATAAAATTGCTCAAAAACGCTAAAAACAGCATTTATGAGCAATATAACGCCCTCACAGAGTAAAGTTAAATTGAAAAAAGTAAACGCGACATCCTCGGTGTGATGTCTACGAATGGGAAGCGCGGCGGGGACACCGCGTTTACATCAGACATCCCGTCGAAAAAATTCCAATCATTGGAACTTTCCGGCAGTCCGGATTGATAAGCGGCGGGTTTGAAGTACAGTTCGCGCTGATGACTTCATACAGCAAATCCATCATGCCGTCGTATGTGGCCCTGCCGGATGGCGGCGCTTTTGCGACGGTATATGAGTTTATTCTGTTTCGCTTCCCGCGCATTGCCGAATCGGTTTGGCGGGAACGGATCGAACTCAATAAGGTGCGCTTTGACGATGGCGAACCGATCCATTTGGCTACGCCGTATCAGGAGCGCCGCCGCATCTGTTATTACCGGGAGGTCGTCGATGAAAGACCAATTCCCTTCGTGGAATCGGTTCTCTTTGAGAATGATGATTTTTTAATCGCCGATAAGCCCCATTTTCTACCGGTTCATCCTGCGGGAGCATATGTCAACGAGACGCTGGTTACCCGTTTACGCTCCAAGTATGGCTATGAGGAGCTTAGCAATGCTCATCGAATCGATCGATCGACCGCCGGCTTGGTGCTTTGTGTAAAAAACCAAGCCAAGCGCGATTTGTATCAGCAATTGTTTAGGGCCGGCGCGGTAAAAAAGGGTTATCTTGCGGCGGGAAAGCTTCCGGCAGAGACCGATCAGACTCACTGGCATGTTAAGGCGCGGATGGAGCCCCGCGATCATTTCCGCATGCAGATTGTTCCGCACGGGCCGGTCAATTCGGAAAGCATAATCGACCTCATCGACCGGCGTGACGGGATCGGGCTGTTCCGCCTGCAACCGGTAACGGGCAAAAAACATCAACTGCGCGTACATCTATGTGAAATCGGATCCGGCATTATTGATGATCCGCTGTATTCGGATTATTCCGATATAGACGGGGATGATTATCAGCGTCCGATGCAGTTACTGGCGCATCGCCTTGAATTCACGGATCCGATTACGGGGAAACAAATGAAATTTCAGAGCAGGCTGTCGCTTCGTCTGTTCCCCGAACCCATTGTTTTATAGCCGAATCGGCCGGGAGCTGGTAGGTTTTGCTTCATGTTAATCGTTCAGTCCCAAAGTACGGATGTGTACCGCAATCTGGCGGCGGAAGAGTGGCTGCTCGACCACGCGGAAGGACGCGGGCCGATTCTTTTTCTATGCGTCAACTCGCCGTGCGTGGTGATCGGTAAAAATCAGAATCCGTGGCGCGAATGCCGGTTGTCGCTGATGGAAAAAGCGGGCGTGCCGTTGGCGCGCCGGATTTCCGGCGGCGGCGCGGTTTATCACGACGCAGGGAATCTCAATGTCGGCGTCATCGTGCCGCGTACGGAATACCGCGAAGAAAAGCAGTACGAGCTGATTTTCCAAGCATTGGAAAAATTCGGCATCAAAGCGTCCAAACTTCGGAAAAACTCGCTGGCGGTGGATGGGAAGAAATTTTCTGGACAGGCCTTTAGTTTTCGCGGGCAACACGTTTTGCATCATGGAACCCTGCTGGTGCACAGCGATCTTGACCGGCTGGGCCGTTATCTCGGTTCCGAAATCGCCGGTATCGAAACCAAAGCCGTGGCTTCCGTTCCGGCGGAAGTGATGAATCTGGCGGAGGCTTCGCCGAGCCTGACGGTGAAGAAGCTTTCTGATGCGCTGGCTGAGGAGTTTACGGCGATGTACTCAGACGGCGAGGCGAAAGAAGTTAAAATCTCCGAGGAGGAACTTCTTCCGATTATGGAAAAGCTCTCTTCCGATGATTGGAAACTCAATCACACTCCGCGCTTTCAGGTGACGGTGAACGGTCAAACACTCGAAGTCGAAAAGGGGCGCATTACCAATTTCGAAAAGTACCCGCTGTTTGAAGCGTGGTTGGCCGCCGCAACCGCTCAAGAAAAGCGCTCCTTACCGTCGTTCCCCCGGCCTCTCTCGCAATAGCTTGAGTGAAACCTTTTCTCATGAACTGGTGGAGGGGGCGTGTTCCACCTGTAAGGCCAAAGGGATTTCTGGCAATTACTGGATTGCGAAACGGTGCCGTTTTTAGTTATCTGCAACGCAGTCTGCGGGAAGTTAAACCTTAATCGAAGGGACATCATGAAATCGGTCTTCGCTAAAATCTGCTTGGTTCTCTCATTCGCCGCGCTGGCTCACGCAATCCCCGCGCCCACTCCGGTCGTGGCTGGGCATTACCCGGCGGGAGCCGAAGGAATCAAAGGCGCATCGCTTCCGCCGCCCGGCTTTTATTTCCGCGACTACAATATGTTCTATTTCGCGGACACGTTCAAAGACGGCCCGCTGGACTTTGACATCAAGGCCTACATCAACGCGCCCCGGCTGATTTGGATGACCGATAAGAAAATTTTCGGCGCGAATTACGGAATGGATGTGATCGTTCCTTTGGTTTACATGGACTGGACCGCGGGCGGAAATAGCGATCATTATTCGGGTGTAGGCGACATCCAGCTCGAACCGTTGCTGCTCTCGTGGCAGTTCAAACAGTTCGACCTCGCGGCGGGTTACGCGGTCTGGGTGCCGACCGGTGACTACGCACCCGCCCGGCCCGATCTGGTCTCGAAAGGTTTCTGGTCGCACATGCTGACGTTGGGCGGCACCTGGTATCCGGATAAAGAAAAAACCTGGGCCATGTCACTGCTCAACCGTTACGAATTCTGCCAGGAACAGGAACAAACACACACCGATCCCGGCCAGGTATTCACCACCGAATGGGGTCTTAGCAAAAGTATCCGCCCCGGCCTCGACATCGGCTTTATCGGCTATTACCAGCAGCAGGTCACCGAAGATTCCGGCCCAGCGGCCACCACCAAACTGGATCGCAAAATCGGCGCCGGCCCCGAAATCTCCGCCTTCTGGCCGAAGCTTGGCCTGTTCACATCGCTTCGCTACGCCCACGAATTCGCCGCCGTCGAACGGCCCGAAGGCGATCTGATCACGCTCACGCTGACGAAGCCGTTCTGAGGATTGGGCTATAAAAAGCTTTTCTATAGCTCATAAAAATGGTCTTTTGTGGGCTATAGAAGAGAGGTTTATAGCTCATGAAATGGAACTGGCAACAAGAGAACTGGCCTGACTTTACGTTTGATTCCGCCGCGCTGACCGCGATGGAAGCGAAGTTTCTGACCGTTTCGGGCGTTTTGCTCGGAACCTGCAAGCACCTTGACGGCGGAGAATTGACGGCGCTGACCGTTGAGCTGATGAGCGAAGAGGCGCTGAAAACCTCAGAGATTGAGGGCGAGTTTTTGAACCGCGACAGCCTTCAGTCATCCATCCGACGGCAATTTGGTTTGCAGACCGACAGCCGCAAGGTTCCTCTGGCCGAGCAGGGCATCGCCGAAATGATGGTTCAGGTCTACCAGACATGGGCGGCGCCGATTGCGGACGAAACTCTTTTCCGTTGGCACGCCATGCTGACGCAGGGACGGCGTGACCTCACCGACATCGGATGCTACCGGACTTCTTTTGAGCAGATGCAGGTGGTTTCCGGTTCGGTTGACCGCCGGAAAGTGCATTTCGAGGCTCCGCCCTCAAAAATCATTTCGCGTGAAATGAAGGCTTTCAACGCTTGGTTTAACCGTACGGCACCCGGCGGGAAACAGCCTTTGCCCGCGCTGACCCGTGCCGGAATTGCCCATCTTTATTTTGTCAGCGTCCATCCGTTCGAAGACGGCAATGGACGGATCGGCCGCGCCATTGCCGAAAAGTCGCTGGCGCAGAATCTAGAACGTCCGACGCTGATTGCCTTGGCGCACACCATTGAAGCCAAGCGCAAAGCATATTACTCCGCGCTGGAACGGAATAATCACGGTTTGGAAATCACCGACTGGCTGGTCTATTTTGCGCAGACGGTTTTGGATGCGCAGGAATACACCATCCGTTGCGTCGAATTCCTGATCGAAAAAGCCAAGCTGTACGGCCGGCTTGCCGGTGTTTTGAACGAGCGGCAACAGAAAGTTCTGGCGCGCATGTTTAAAGAAGGGCTTTCCGGTTTCAAAGGCGGACTCAGCGCCGAGAACTACATTCGTATCACCAAAACCTCAGCGTCCACAGCGACCCGCGACTTGCAGGATCTGGTTGCCAAAGG
>CAZTEK010000149.1:0-4374 GCA_964612095.1 uncultured Verrucomicrobiota bacterium | reverse complement strand
TGCCGTTAAAAATGCAGTCTTCCATCGAAGAGCCGCGAATGGCCGTGGGGCGGGATTCGCCGAGCACCCAGCGGATGGCGTCCGAGACGTTGCTTTTACCGCAACCATTTGGGCCGACGATCGCCGTCATGCCTGGCTCAAACTCCAGACGGGTTTTTTCGGCGAAACTTTTAAAACCAACGAGCTCTACAGATTTCAGGTACATCGTGACTTGATAACATGCACGGCCTATCCGGCGCAATAGTTCAGGCTTCAAAAAGTCATTTCACTGGTTTTTGCTCATTTAGGCAGGCACAGCAACTTTGTTCTGGAAAACATAATTTTGTCATAAATTTTTATCAATCAGAAGCTTGCGGGGTTTAACTCTTTCATTAGAATCGCCGAACATTTTACCAATAGGATTGGAGTGATTATGGCCGAAGAACTGCAACCGTTACTCGAACAGATTCGCAAGGAAGGTGTCGAAAAAGCTGAAGCGCAAGCCGCTGAGATTCTTGCGCAGGCTAAAGCCAAGGCGGCACAGACCGTTCGCGAGGCCGAAACCAAAGCCAAAGAGCTGGTGGCAAAGGCGCAGACTGATGCGGCCGTTTATACCGAACGCAGCACCGCCACACTCGAACAGGCCGCGCGCGATCTGCTGATTACGGTCGGGCAGGGTATTGAAAATATTATCGCCGACATCGTTGCTGAGTCGGTTGATTCCGCATTAAAAATCGATGTGCTTGAACAGATGATGATCAAGATGGCGCAGTGCTGTGCGGCAAATCATGGCGAAACCCGTATCGAGCTGTTGGTTAGCCAAAAAGATCAGGACGATCTGGTTAAATTCTTCGCCCAGAAGTATCGCGAAAAAATGGTGCATGGCCTCGAATTGCACGTAGATAATGAGATTCTTAAAGGATTCCGCGTCAGTTTTGCCGACGATCACGTTTATCTCGATTTTACCAACGAAGCCATTGCGGGTGCGTTGACGGCCTTTTTGCGGCCTAAGTTGGCCGAAATCGTTAGCCGAGTTGCAAAAGAATCTTCGAAGTAATGCATGAATCATTGGTATCTAGTTTCTTCGTTACCGTATCTGCGTTTCGGCGAAAAATCGCCGATGAGTCGTGCGGAATTTTTAACGGCGTGTGCTGGCTGGCTCACTGAAGTGGAGATCGCGGTGCTTCAAGCGATATTTGAAAATCGCTGTCCGCCGGACAGCGATATCGCTCAGCGCTGGTGGGCTGGCGAAGTTGAGCTGCGCGATGCGGTGGTGCGGGTGCGGGCCAAAAACCGTGGCGTGGATGCTAGTCGGTTTATTCAGTCTCACGACGGATTCAGCGTTTCGATCGAAAAAATGGTAACGGATGCTTTTACACGTGCTAATCCGCTGGAGCGGGAGGCCGAGCTGGATCGCGCCCGCTGGGCTTTGGCCGACGAGCTGGCACTTATCGCTCCGTTCGGATTCGCCGGTATTCTCGCCTTTGCTGTCAAACTGCGCATCGCTGAGCGCTGGGTCGGCCTGAATGATGCTATTGGACAGACCCATGTGGAAAAATTTATTGAACAGGCAACCGCTTAGAACAGGAACAGAGTCATGAATCTTGGAAAAATTGTTGGTGTAAATGGGAACCTGCTGACGGTGGAATTCGAAAAGCCAGTTATTCAGAATGAAACGGGTTTTGCCCGCCTTGGCGATGTTCATCTGAAATCCGAGGTGATTCGTATCCGTGGCTGTCATGCTGAATTGCAGGTGTTTGAATCCACTACAGGTTTAAAAGTCGGTGACCAAGTGGAATTTACCGGTGCTTTGCTTTCAGTGGAGCTTGGCCCCGGTCTGCTGACGCAGGTTTTCGACGGTTTGCAGAATCCTTTGCCTGCGTTGGCTGAAGCGTGTGGATTTTTCCTGCAACGCGGCAAATACTTGCAAGCGCTGCCTCGCGATAAGAAGTGGATGTTTACGCCGACTGTGAAGGCGGGCGATTCGGTGCAGGCCGGCTCTGCCGTCGGTAAAGTGCCGGAAGGAATTTTTGATCATCGGATTATGGTGCCTTTTCGCATTGCCGGACGATTAACCGTCAAGTTTGTGGCAACCGCAGGTGAGTTCACGGTAGAAGACACCGTTGCTGTGGTTATTGATGAAAAAGGTCGCGAGCACGAGGTGAAGCTGATGCAACTCTGGCCGGTCAAAGTGCCGATCAAGTGCTACGCCGAACGGTTGCGTCCAACTGAACCGCTGATCACCAAAGTGCGCATTGTGGATACCTTCTTCCCGGTGGCGCGCGGCGGAACTTATTGCATTCCCGGCCCATTCGGAGCTGGTAAAACCGTTTTACAGCAGATCACCAGCCGCCACGCCGATGTCGATGTGGTTATCATCGCCGCCTGCGGCGAGCGGGCCGGCGAAGTGGTAGAAACCCTGCGCGAATTTCCTGAGTTGACCGATCCGCGTACCGGCAAGAGCTTGATGGAGCGCACGCTGATCATCTGTAACACCAGTTCAATGCCGGTAGCCGCGCGCGAAGCGTCGGTGTACACCGCCGTGACGATTGCCGAATACTACCGCCAGATGGGATTGAATGTTCTGTTGTTGGCCGACTCGACTTCCCGCTGGGCGCAGGCCCTGCGCGAAATGTCGGGACGTCTTGAAGAAATTCCCGGCGAAGAAGCTTTCCCAGCCTATCTCGAATCAGTAATCGCCGCCTTCTACGAACGCGGCGGCGTGGTGCGTCTGCACGACGGTTCGACTGGTTCGGTGACGATCGGTGGAACCGTTTCGCCCGCCGGCGGAAACTTTGAAGAGCCGGTCACACAAAGTACGCTCAAAGTGGTCGGCGCATTCCACGGTTTGTCGCGTGCCCGTTCCGATGCACGCCGCTATCCGGCCATCGATCCGCTCGACAGCTGGAGCAAATATCCGAGCGTCGTGGACGCCGAGGAGCTGAAGCAGGCGCGTCGTTTCCTGCGCGAAGGTAGTGAAGTGAATCAAATGATGAAGGTGGTCGGCGAAGAAGGCACTTCAATTGATGACTTTGTTGTTTATCTGAAAGGCGAATACCTCGACTCCGTTTATCTGCAACAGAACGCTTTTAGTGAAGTGGATGCCGCCACGCCAGCCGACCGCCAGCAATATGTTTTTAGTGCGATTGCTAAAATTCTGCGCACGAAGCTGAAGTTTGAAAACAAAGATGCTGCGCGGACGTTCTTCCATAAACTGACGCAGGCGACGCGCGACTGGAATAACGCCGTTTTTGAGAGCGACGAATTTAAGAAACAGCAGGAGCGGATTAGCGCGCTGCTCGTGGAGGTTACGGATTATGCATAAGGTTTATCATCGCATCGAACAGATTGCTGGCAACGTTATCGTGGTCAGTGCCGATGGGGTTAGTTACGGCGAGTTGGCGCAAGTGGCATCCGATATGGGCACTTCGCTCGCGCAGGTAATTCGTCTTGAAGGAGGTCGCGTTTATTTGCAGGTTTTTGCGGGTGGACGTGGTATTTCGACTGACTCTCAAGTTCGTTTTCTCGGCCGTAACATGCAGGTTTCCTTTTCTGAAAATCTACTGGGCCGCGTTTTTACTGGTAGCGGTGTGCCGCGCGACCGCGGGCCGGTGCTTAGCGAAAATATGATTGAAATCGGCGGACCGTCGGTTAATCCGGCCAAGCGTATTATTCCGCGCAACATGGTGCGTACTGGGATTCCGATGATTGACGTGTTCAACACGCTGGTTGAATCGCAGAAGCTGCCGGTTTTTTCCGTCGCCGGTGAACCGTACAATGAACTGCTGGCGCGCATCGCGCTGCAGGCCGAAGTGGATATCATCATTCTCGGCGGCATGGGACTGAAGCACGACGACTATCTTTACTTCCGCGACTACCTCGAAGAAAACGGTGCGCTGTCGCGGTCGATTCTTTTTGTGCACACCGCCTCCGATCCGACGGTCGAATGTCTGCTGGTTCCTGATCTTGCGCTGGCGGTGGCTGAGCAGTTTGCGCTAAAAGATAAGCGTGTACTGGTTCTGTTAACCGATATGACTAACTTTGCTGACGCGATGAAAGAAGTCGCCATTACGATGGAGCAGATTCCTTCGAACCGCGGCTATCCGGGTGACTTGTACAGTCAGCTAGCTTCACGTTATGAAAAGGCCGTGGACTTTGAAGGTGCCGGTTCAATCACTATTTTGGCGGTGACGACGATGCCGGGCGATGACGTAACCCATCCGGTCCCGGACAACACCGGTTACATTACTGAAGGGCAGTTCTATCTCAAGAACGGCCGCATTGAACCGTTCGGTTCGCTCAGTCGTCTGAAACAGCAGGTGAACGGTAAGACGCGTGCCGACCACCGCACGATCATGGACACCATGATTCAGCTCTACTCATCCTATAAAGAAA
>CAZTEK010000148.1:0-4378 GCA_964612095.1 uncultured Verrucomicrobiota bacterium | reverse complement strand
CGGAACCCTACGTCGTTTGGTTTAAGCAAAAAGGGTTTCCGAAAGGCGAGTTGGGGCAGATGCTCGAAACCGTTTACACCATCAAAGCCAATGGACTGGAATATCTCTTTCACCCCGGCGCAAAAAATCCGGAACAGTTATAGAGCAGCTTTTTTCTGTTTCTTTTTGCTGTTTTTATCGGAGACGGTTGCGGCGGCTGGATGCTGGTCGAGAACCTTCTGTAGCGTTGCGCGGGCTGATGCTGCGGCGGAATTTGTTGTAGCGACCGGAACCAGAATTTCCTGGAACGGCGCGTTGCTCATATCGAACAATTCGCCGTGGTTGGTCAGTTTGAATCCGGCGTTGCGGACGTACGATTTTCCGCCCAGTTCAACGTATATCCAGTCGCGCGGCGTTCCTTTTTCTCCGCGGACCTGCGGAGCGAAGCTGCGCCCGTCAATGATTGTGTTGGTCGGCAGTGCGGCTCCGCCGAGCGCGGCGAAGGTCGGAAAGAAGTCGCTGAAGTCGATCAGGTCTTGCTTCACCTGTCCGGACGGCGTGGTACCGGGCCAGTTGACGATCAGCGGAACGCGGCTTCCGCCTTCGAGCATGGTGCCTTTCATTCCGCTGATCGGGTTCCCGTCCACCGTTGCGGCTTCGACTCCGAAATGTGCGGTGCCGTTATCACCGGTAAAAACAATCAATGTGTTTTTGCGCAGCTTTAACCGGTCGAGCTCGGCGACGAGTTTGCCGACGAGTTTGTCCATGTATTCGACATTATCTTTGTAGAGCTGATCCTTGTCGGCACCCGCCTTGCTGTCGGGAGTGGGAAGGATCGGCCCGTGGATATGCACTATCGGATAGTAAATGAAGAACGGCTGGCCTTTGTGCCGGGTTATGAAATCGGTGACGAATTCGTGCATGAGATCGGGCAGATATTTTCCTTCCGGCAGAGCATTCTCTTTTCCGCTGACCGCGTAGTTCGGAGACTGGGTACCCCAGTAACGCCCGCTACCCTGAAAGACGATCGATTCGTCAAAGCCCCACTCCTGCGGGCCGAGGCACATCTGGCCCCATTTGCCGACGCTGGCTGTCGCGTATCCGGCTTTTTTCATAATGGCTGGGATCATCACTTCCCGGTCCGGCGCAATAGCGTCTTTACTTTGGTTGCTGTTCAGTCCGGTGCGGAACGCATAGCGGCCGGTGAGCGCCTGACAGCGCGACGGCCCGCACAGTGGTTGCGAGTAGCAGGTGTCGAAGCGGAGGCCGCTCTTTGCCAATGCGTCAATGTTCGGAGTTTTAAACGGGCCACCGCAACAGCCGATGTCGCCAAGGCCTACGTCGTCCGTGAGAATGAAGATAATATTCGGCTTACTGGCGGAGGCCGCTTTTTCAGCCGGAACATGGCAGGCCGTCAGTGTCAATGCGGCCAGCTCCATTCCGGCGATCTTTAGGAAACACGGATTTTTCATATGGCAGCTCCTTTTGTTGCGCAATATTCCTATAAAACGTCCGCGATGTGAAAATATTGTTGTCGCGACCAAATGATTTCGCAGAGGTCGCGTGGCATAAGAGCTTGCCTCAAAACAGGGAGCAGACTATCTTCCTGCCTCTTTCGGGCCCGTAGCTCAGTTGGTCAGAGCAGGAGACTCATAATCTCTTGGTCCTCGGTTCAAGTCCGAGCGGGCCCACCATTTCGGCTTTTCCCCAAAGACGGGGCAAGGGTGATGAATCCGTTTAAGGAAAACAAATGAGCAATTTAATTCGAAAATCTGTGGAAGCCATGAGCGGTTATGTTCCGGGTGAACAGCCGAAGGGCGAGGGCGTTATCAAGTTGAACACGAATGAAAATCCGTGGCTCTGTTCTCCAGAAGTGCGCGATATTCTGAACGAGATCGATATCGCCGAGCTGGCGAAGTATCCCGATCCGCTTTGCACCGAAGTGCGTAAGGTGATTGCCGAAAAGCACGAGGTTGGAATTGGTAACATCTTCGCCGGCAACGGTTCAGACGAAATTCTGGCGCTTTGCATCCGTGCCTTTTCGGAGCGCGACGGCTCGGTCGGTTATTTTGATCCGTCCTATTCGCTCTATCCGGTACTGGCACAGATCGAAGAAATCGCCGTGAAGCCGGTGGCATTGGATGAAGAGTTTGAGTGGAAGATGCCGAAGGGCTACAAAGCTTCGGTTTTCTTTTTGACCAATCCCAACGCGCCGACCGGAATGCTGTTTCCGAAAGCCAAGGTTGAAGCGTTCATCAAAACGTTTCCCGGCGTGGTGGTGATTGATGAAGCTTATGTGGATTTCGCCCGCGAGAGCTGTATGGAGCTTGCGACGAAATACGACAACGTACTGGTAGCGAGGACGCTTTCCAAATCCTATGCGCTGGCTGGCATCCGGTTTGGCTACTGCATCGGCGCAAAACCGCTGATTGATGCGTTACACAAAGTTAAAGATTCCTACAACGTCAGCCGCCTGACTCAGGAGCTGGCTCGCGTCGCGCTGCTCGATGAAGGCACGATGGAAGCGATCACGGCGGCGGTCAAAGGAACGCGCGGGCTCTTAACCGACGAACTGAAGACGTTGGGCTTCAAGGTCTATCCTTCCGAAGCCAACTTTGTCTGGGTGAAGCCGCCGAATATCCCCGCGAAGAAAATTTTTGAGGAACTCCGGAAGCGCAATATTTTTGTCCGGTGGTTTGACGGTGACCGCACGCGTGACTATTTGCGCATTACGATCGGAACCAACGAGCAGATCATGGCGCTGGTTGAGGCCATTGAAGAGATTTTAGGTAAGTAACCCCATGGCGACCTGTCCGAACAAAGAGAAAAATCTGGCGGCCTGTAGTTGCACCTACAGTTGCGCAAAAAGAGGGCTGTGTTGCGAGTGTGTAACCTATCACCGCGCCAAGGGACAGATTCCGGGCTGCTTTTTCTCAAAAGAAGGCGAGGCAACCTATGACCGTTCTGTCTCCGCCTTTTGCAGCGACTGCGGGACGTGTTAATGGCCCGCTATTTTTGCGCGGCTTTGAATGCGGCGAACGCCTTGACCTCTTTATCGAATTCCCCGAAGGCTTTGGTGGTCTGGAGGCGGGCGTAGAGTTCTTTTTCTTTGGCGAGCTGGTTGGCAATGGCTTTGGGGTCGAGCACCATGATCGCGTAGGCGGTGAAGGTGTGCCCCGTGGCTTCATATTTTAATGTCTGTGCGATACTTCCGCTAATCTGTCCTGCGAGCGCCTTTTCGGCGTTATTGAATCCCGATAGAAAAAGTGAGTCGAATGGTATGCCGGTTTCTTCTGAGAAGGCTTTCTCAAGTACAGCGAGACGAGCTGTCAGCACTTGTATGAGTTCTTTACGTCCGTTCACTTTGGCTTTGTTGAGCGCCAGGTCGAGACTTTTTGATTCGCCAGTGCCGACTGCGGCTAGCCCGCCGGCTTCAACCAGTTTGGCGGACAGTTTTTGCATTTCTTCCGGGAGCGATGACGGAGTCATCGGCGCGGGAATTTGCTCTGTTGCAACCGGTGCAGAAGCGGTGGGTGCTTCAGGAGCGGGTGTGACGACTGAGGCCGGTTTAGTTGTTGTGCAACCGGATAGCAGGGCGGCTGCGACGGTGAGAGATGCAAAAAACAGTGGTTTTTCCATAGTGGAGCTCTTTATTTTCAATTGGCGGTTCTTTTCCGTATTTTCAACCGGAACAAAATAGAGCATTCGCGTAAGGGCGGCAACCGATAAATCGGGTGTTTCGGCTTGAGATAATGAACTCCTATCCTTATAACCGATGCCTATTTTTCCCACGGAAAGGAATATTCATGCATATAGTAGTCTGTATTAAACAGGTTCCGGATTCGGATAAGGTCACGATTGACCGCGAGACGAATCGTCTCAACCGCGCCGGAGTTCCGAGCATCATTAACCCTTTTGATGAAAACGCGCTGGAAATGGCGTTGCAGCTTAAGGATAAGCATGGCGGCAAGATTACCGTCATTTCCATGGGGCCGCCGCAGGCGGAAGAGGCGTTGCGTACAGCGCTTTCGCATGGCGCAGACGACGCGATCCTGATTTCCGATCGCAAGTTCGGCGGCGCGGACACCTGGGCCACCTCCTACACCATCACGCTGGCGCTCAAGAAGCTGACCGAGCCGGTTGATCTGATTCTCTTTGGTAAACAGGCGATTGACGGTGATACCGCGCAGGTTGGTCCGGGGGTTGCCCATTTCTACGGCGTACCGATGATCACTTATGCTAAATCATGCGAAGTAACTGAGACGGGCTTCCGCGTTCAGCAGGTAACCGATCATGGCTACAACGTCTGGGATGTCGAGAAGCCAGCCGCGCTGACGGTGGTTAAAGAGGCCAATTCTTTGCGCATGCCGTCGCTTAAGAAAAAGATGGCGGCCAAAAA
>CAZTEK010000147.1:0-4380 GCA_964612095.1 uncultured Verrucomicrobiota bacterium | reverse complement strand
TTTTTTTAGCGGGGTTGCTCCACGCTGATGACACCTTGACTTGGCAGGATTGTTTCGCACGGACCGTTGAAAACAACATCGATCTCGCGGTCGGACGGTTAAAGCTGAAAGAGGCCGAGGCCAAGCTCAAATCGGAGGAGTCAGTCTATTATCCCACCGTGTCAGCCGACGCCAGCCGCATTGTCTCCGGGGCTAGGGCTAAAGGCGATGCCAACTGGTACAATGGAGAAGGGTTGTCGGCCGAGCTGAGTGCTAAGTATACGATTTTCAACGGCTTTGGCGACCGCGCGAAGGTAACGAAGACGGAAGCCGAGCTTTATGCAGAGAAAGCCAATTTCGATCAGACGCGTTCGAATGTTGAATACGACCTGCGCAAGGCGTTTTCCGATCAGCTTTATGCTCAGGAGCTTTTGACGTTGGCGAAGAGCATTGCAATGAGGCGTGAGGACAGTGTGCGGCTGGTTAGTATGCGTTATGAGGGTGGACGTGAGCACAAGGGGTCACTGCTGTTGAAACAGGCGCAACTTGCCGACGCGCTCTATAGTGTTGGAGAATCGGAACGGGCGCTGGAGCTGGCTCGCCGCCGCCTGGCGAGTCTGATGAAACAAACGGTGTATCCTGATTTCACGGTAACCGGCGAACTGATGAGCAACGCGCCGCCGTCTAACGTGCCTCTAAATGAGCTGGCACGGCAGACGCCGTCTTACCATTCAGCCGAGGCGGATATAAAAGCGGCCGAACAGGGCTTTATCATTGCGAACAGCGTTCGCTTTCCGAAGGTTACCGCCTCCGCCAAACTGACTGGCTCCGGCGAGAGCGACATAAAAACTGAAAGCTGGAATACCGGCATCACCGTTTCTCTGCCTCTCTTCACGGGCTGGAAAAATTCGCAGGACATCATCATCTCCGGTCTGAAACGTGAACAGTCCCGACTGGATGCCGAGAAGACGATGCTGACCCTGATGAATAATCTTCAAGCCGCAATCAACATCTATCGTAACCGTTATGGCTTCATGAGTGTGCAGAATGCACAGCTGGAAGCGTCTGAAGTGCGTGCGACCGTGGCGCGGGCACAATATCAGCAGGGGCTGATTAGTTTTCAGGACTGGGATACGATCGAAAATTCGTTGGTTACCAGTCAGAAGAGCTGGCTAGCGAGCCGGTTGGCCGCCGACCAAGCGGAAGCCGCGTGGCAAAATACAATGGGAATTTCAGAGATCAGGTAGCAGGAATCAGGGGGCAGGGATCAGGAGTCAGGGGTCAGAACAGGGAAGAAAATTATGGCGGTTCAGAATGTCAAAGAGCTGGAGGTGTACAAAAAGTCCTATCAGCAGGCCATGAACTTTTTTGAAGTCAGTAAACGCTTTTCTGCCGAGGAGCGGTATGCATTGACCAGCCAAGGTCGGCGATCATCGCGCTCAGTGCCAATGAATTTAAGGGAAGCCTGGGCCAAGCGCCGGTATGCGGCGCACTTTATAAGCAAGCTGACCGACTGCGACGGCGAAAACGCTGAAACCGAAACATCGCTCGATTTTGCCCGCGACTGCGGATATATCACGATTCAGGAACACGCGGATATGACGGCATTGAACCATGAAATAGGGAAAATGATCGGAGCTTTGATTAAAAATCCGGAGAAATTCTTACTGACTCCTGATTCCTGACACCTGATCCCTAAACTCTGATAACGAAAGATTCATTATGAAAAAACTGATGCTGATTTTAATCGTTCTGGCTTTGGCTGGCGGCGGTTACTGGTTTTATCAGAAACAGAAGAAAGAAGCCGCCGCCGTAGCTGAGGCCCAGAAGTTTGTTCCTGCAAAGGTGGAAGTCAGGACGCTACGTCGAACCGTTGAAAGCACCGGCGAAATACGACCCGACAATCGGTTGGAAGTTAAATCTCCAATCGCCGGGCGCATTGAAACGTTGCTGGTCGATGAGGGGGATCAAGTTGAGAAAGGGCAGATCGTTGCTTGGATCAGCTCCACGGAGCGCGCTACGTTGCTCGACGCGGCTCGCGCCAAGGGCGCGGAGGAGCTGAAGTATTGGGAAGACGTTTATAAAGCGGCACCACTCGTTGCTCCGCTCAGAGGCACCGTCATCGTCCGTACGCTGGAGCCCGGACAAACGATATCTTCCAGCAGCGCCGTTATCGTTATTGCTGACCGGTTGATTATCGTTGGACAGGTTGATGAAACCGACATCGGGGCGCTTTTTGCCGGACAGCTTGTGAATGTGAAATTGGATGCCTATCCGGCTTCTGCCTTTAAAGGATTCGTTAAGCGCATTGCCTATGATTCAAAAATGATCAGTAACGTGACGATGTACGAAGTAGATGTGACGGCTGAAGCCCTGCCGGATTTTGCCCGCAGCGGTATGACCGCCACGCTGACTTTTCTGGTGGAGGAACGTGAAAATGTTCTGGCCATACCCACCTCGGCATTGGAATACCGTAAAGACAAAGCGTTTGTGCGTTTGCCTGCTAAGGAAGGCGGGGCTCCTGAATCGCGACCGGTTAAAATCGGGCTCAGTGAAAATTCTTTCACCGAAGTGGTTAGTGGTCTCGAAGTGGATGACGAAGTGCTGATCCCTCAGGTTGTCCGCAAAAAAGAAGGCAAAAATAATCCATTTGCGATGGCACCTGCAACGCGCAGTTCCCGTCCGCAGGGAACAGGTTCCGGGCGGTCTGGCGCACGATAAAAGCCATGCTCAGGTTAAGTAACATTTGCAAAAGCTACCAAATGGGCGAGCACACGGTGCACGCCTTGCGTAACGTTTCGCTGACGGTCGAGCATGGCGAATTTATTGCGATTATCGGCTCGTCCGGTTCCGGTAAATCCACGCTGATGCATGCCATCGGATTGCTGGATCGACCCGATAGTGGAACGTACGAAATCGATGACAAAAACATAACCGGACTTTCTGATACGCAAACCGCCCGCCTGCGCAACCGCACCATCGGATTTATCTTTCAGCAATTCAATCTGCTTAAACGGGCCTCGGCACTTGAAAACGTCAACCTGCCGCTACTTTATTCCGGAAAAACCTCCGAAGGTCATCGCGGACTGAAAATGCTCGAACGCGTTGGCCTCGGCGACCGGACGCATCATCGACCCAATGAACTTTCTGGTGGACAGCAACAGCGCGTCGCCATTGCCCGCGCACTCGTCAATAATCCGTCCATCATTCTTGCTGATGAGCCGACGGGTAATCTTGATTCAAAAAGTGCCAAAGACATCATGGCGCTTTTTCGCGCGCTACATAGACAGGGGCTCACCATTGTACTCGTCACGCATGATGTCGAAGTAGCCGAGCACGCCGATCGTATCATCACGATTCGTGATGGCGAAATTCATGAAGACCGCCGTAACGAAACGCCGGTGATTCAAGATGCCGCGAAGGAAGAAGTGCTTGAGCTTCTGCGGGCAAGTGCCAAGAAGCAAAGCTGGCTGGCCTTATTTCATGAAGGGTTGGCGCTCACCAAACAGAGTTTTCGTGCGCTCTGGAATAATAAGGCTCGCACCTTTCTCTCTGCGCTTGGCATTTTGATCGGTGTGGCGGCGGTTATCGCAATGGTCTCACTCGCACTCGGAGCTAAAGCCTCTGTTAAGGAACAGCTATCCCGCCTTGGCTCCAATTTGCTGAGTATTCGGCCCGCTTCGCGCAGTAATCAGGGGGTGCAATTACAGGCGGGGGAAGTTTCCCGAATGGTTCTTGACGATGCTACGGCCGTTGCACAGACCCCATTGGTTAAGCGGGCTGCGTCCAGTATTCGCGGCGGAGTGCAGATGCAGTACGGTTCAAAAAACTGGGCCACTGGGGCCTCAGGGGTATCGCCCGATTACGCCCCGATGCGCGCCGAAGTTCCGGTGCTTGGACGCTATATTACCGACGAAGATGTTTCGCGCCGCGCGCAGGTTGTTGTGATCGGCATGACGCCGCTTCGCTCCCTGTTCGGAGAAAATGAAAATCCGATTGGTAAAACGATTCGCATCAACCGGAGGTCCTACGAGATTGTTGGTGTACTGCCCGAACGGGGCTCCAGCGCATTCGGCGATCAGGACGACACTGTCAGAATCCCTATCACTACCGCCATGTATCGTCTTTTCGGTAAACGCTATATCGATGGAATTGATGCCGAGATCGACGCAACGGAGAGCATTCCTCAGGCGCAGATAGATCTTCAGAATCTCATGGCCGCTCGCCATGATCGTGATCCGGATGAAAACCCGTTTGAAATCCGCAATATGGCCGAAATTCAGGAAGCGCTTAGCTCCACCACCAAAATCATGTCCATTCTGATCGCCAGTATTGCCGGCATCTCGCTGATCGTCGGCGGCATCGGCATTATGAACATCATGCTCGTCTCCGTCACCGAAC
>CAZTEK010000146.1:0-4387 GCA_964612095.1 uncultured Verrucomicrobiota bacterium | reverse complement strand
ACGCTCAACGGCTCCGGCGTCGCTTTGCCGCGCCTCGTCGTCGCGCTCATCGAAAACAACCAGAACGCTGACGGCACCGTCACCATTCCCGAAGCGCTGCGCCCCTACATGGGCGGACTCACCAAGCTCGGGTAACCCTTTTGGAGTGCTCCGGCAAACGCAGTGCGACGGAGCTTTAAAGCGGCCTCGCGCTACGCTTGCGTCCGCACTCCAAAGCGTTGCGCGCTTGTCTATTCGTGTCCATTGGCGTTAATTAGCGGCCGTGAACCTGATCGAAAAAGTAAAAGCGGCGATTGAACGGGGAAACCTTATTCCAGAAGGTGCGTACATTGTCGTCGGCGTTTCCGGCGGAGCTGACTCCGTTGCGTTACTTCACATTCTGCACCGGTTGGGTTATTCAGTAACGGCGGCGCACCTGAACCATTCCATTCGCGGTGCAGAGGCCGACGGTGACGAACAGTTCGTCAAAAATCTTTGTGAAAAACTCGGGATCAAATGTGTCACTGCTAAAACTGATGTTCCCTCGCAGGCCAAAGAAAAAGGGATTTCGCTCGAAATGGCCGCCCGTGAAGCAAGACACGAATTTTTTCGCTCTCTGTCACCTGTCATTGCTCTGGCACACCACGCCGACGACCAACTCGAGACGTTCTTTTTGAGAGCAGCTCGCGGTACCGGGCCGTCCGGATTGTCCGGTATGCGGTTTTTCCAAACACTGGAAAGTTTGACACTAATCAGACCCATGCTTGGAATCCGGCGGGTGGAAATTATCCAGTGGTTGGAAAAAAAGAAAATCGAATGGCGCGAGGACGCCACCAACACCGACGAAGACATTGCCCGCAATTTGGTGCGGCGGCAGATTCTTCCAATCCTTGGAAAACTTAACGACCGCGCCGCCGAAAACATCCTGCGTACGATGGAGATTTTACGCGACGAAGAAGATCATCCCGAACGTGCCGCCCGCCGCCGCGAAATCCGCGACTGGCTGATTGAGCAGGGCGTAACGCCGGACTTTAACTCGATTGAACGGGTGATCGAATTTTCTGCTGAAACGTCCGGCAGCCGTTCTCTCGACCTCGAAGGACTACGCATCGTCAACGAATACGGAGTTCTTAAAGTGGGGCAGGCTTCCAGCCTGCCTGGGCAGCCTGGAAGGCCGCCCCACATTAGAATTGAAGAAGGCGTCGGGATTCTGCGTGGACCGTGGTGCGCTTCCGTTTCGCAGGCCAACGTGGCGGGCCGGGAAGTGATTGTCCGTATCGCGAAGCCCGGCGACCGGATGGAGCCGTACGGTATGGAGGGATCTAAAAAGCTTCAGGATATTTTCACCGATCTAAAAATTCCTAAAGCGCAACGCGATAACTGGCTGGTCGTTGAGTGTGGCGGAGAAATCATTTGGTTGCCCGGCTATCGCATCGCCCGCGGCTGGGAACTTTTTAGCGATACTGAACCGGCGCTACATTTGTTTTTAGATCGGCCGCCCACTGAGTAAAAATTCTTAAATCCCTAAGTGCTTTTTTCTCTGGAACTCTGGGAGCGGACTATACGGTAGAGTCGGATTTTTTAAAGGCATTTTTTGTAGGGTAATTCCCTGCGGAGAAAAGAGTTTTTTCGAAACTTGACGCGGGTCAAGGTGCGAGATTTCGATTCGGGTATAGTTTGTTTCAATCAATGGAGAATTGGATATGAAGCGAAGCATTATTGAAATCGATGAAACCAAGTGCAACGGGTGCGGAGCGTGCGTAACGGGTTGCGCTGAAGGGGCGCTACAGATCATCAATGGCAAAGCAAAGTTGGTGAATGATGTGTTTTGTGACGGTCTTGGAGCTTGTATTGGAGAGTGTCCGACTGGTGCACTGAAGATCATTGAGCGCGATGCGCCTGAATTTGATGAGGTCGCTGTGCAAAAACATGTGCATAAAAAGAGCGCTCCGTCCGGCGGATGTCCTGGGCTACAAGTCCGTTTTGCTGAGCCAGCAAAGGGTAAAAAGGCGCCGGGTGAAAGACAGGAATTTTCTGGGCAGGTGATTCCGTCTGAGTTGAACCAGTGGCCGACACAATTGCATCTGGTTCCGGTTGAAGCGCCGTTTTTTAAAAATCGCGAACTGGTAGTCCTCAGCACGTGCTCGCCGTCCGCTTCGCCGGATGTTAACTGGCGATTTATTCGCGGACGGGCCATCGTTATCGCTTGTCCTAAGCTTGACCGCACCGAAGGCTACGTTGAAAAGCTGGCTGGAATTTTGAAGTCGAATGGCATTCCGAAAGTAATCATTGTGCGGATGGAAGTTCCCTGCTGTGGCGGGTTGACGAGGATTGTCAGCGAGGCGGCCTTGTCGAGCGGGCGTACCGATTTGATGGTGGAGGAGGCGGTGATAGGTCTTGATGGTGAATTGCGCGAAGTTAAAGCGCTGGAGGTATGAAATGAACGAACTCAAAGGTAAAGCACTCAATCTGAAGACTCTGGTTGATTATTCTGACGGCGCGGTCGTCAGTCGCACGTTGCTTAAAAAAGAGACGGGCAATATCACGCTCTTCTCATTTGATAAGGGGCAAGGGCTGAGTGAGCATACCTCGCCATTCGACGCGGTCGTTGAAGTGGTTGAAGGCGAAGGGACTTTCATTATCGCGGGGAAACCACAAACCGTCAAAGCGGGCGAGTTGATTATTATGCCCGCGAATATTCCACACGATGTGCAGGCCGCCGAGACCCCGTTTAAAATGTTACTGATTATGATTCGTTCAACGACCTGATTTTATTTAATCCACCCTCCGCCGAGCAGTTCGTTGTCGACATAGATGACGGCGGCTTGTCCGGGTGTGAGGGCAAATTGTGGCTCTTCAAAGCGCACGTTGAATTCGGTGTCGCTGATTTTTTCGAGCGTGGCCGCTGCGCCGCGATGACCGTAGCGCGGTTGAACCGTGACGTTTCCAAAGTCTGGAAAGATTCCTGAAATCCAATGTGCGGCTTGTACCAGACACTCGGACCGCATGACGCCTTCGCGCGGTGAAAGCGTAATCTCATTTTCATCCGCATCAATCCGGCTGACGTACACGCGTTTACCGACGGCGACGCCGGTTCCGCCGCGCTGTCCGACGGTGAAGCGGTGAATGCCGTCATGCTCGGCCAGTTGTTTGCCCTGATCATTGAGTACGCGCCCTTTTTTCTTCACCTCTGGCGCGCGTGCTTCGACAAATTCGGGATACATGCCTTCTTCGACAAAACAGAGATCCTGGCTTTCACCGCGCGGAACGATCGGAAGGTTATGGTCGGCGGACCATTTTTTGACGGCTTCTTTTGTCCAGGCACCTAGGGGAAATAGGGTGTGCGCGAGCTGTTTCTGGGAGAGGCGGTGCAGAAAGTAGGACTGGTCTTTGGTGTGGTCTACGGCACGTAACAGGTGAAACGTGCCATCGCGCTCTTCAATGCGGGCATAGTGGCCTGTTGCCAGTACATCGCAGTTGAGTTGTACAGCACGGTCGAGCAGGAAGCCGAATTTGATAAACTGATTACAGGCGATGCACGGCGACGGCGTGCGGCCGGCCGCATATTCTTTGACGAAAGGCTTAACCACTTTCTCCTCAAAGCGATCCTGGGCATTGACCACGTAGTGCCGAATGTCGAGTGCCGCGCAGACTTTTTGCGCGCGGGTGACATCTTCGAGTGAGCAACAGCGTGAGCCGTCCTTCCACATATGAGCGGTCAGGCCGATGACTTCGTAGCCCTGTTCGACCAGGAGTGCCGCCGCTACGGAGCTGTCCGTGCCGCCGCTCATTCCGACTGCCGCGCGTTTTTTCATGTATGATCCGGTTCGATGTGGACGACCACATCGGTAACCGACGGGCTTTCGACGATTAACTTGCGTTGTAATTGCGTGGCAATATCGGTAATTAAATCCGAAAAACTATGCGCAGCATCTGCGACTGCCGCCCGACTGTGTCCGATAAATCCGACAATAAACTTCAGGATGGTCAGCAGAACATTGATTACTAGCCCGATCCAGGTGATGCGAAGGACCTGCTGGGTCTGCTCGGCAATATGAGATTGTGGACGGTTAGGATGCATGGGCGGGTTGTAATGGATGTGGACAAAAAAGGCCAGCAATTACAGTTTACCTAGTAGCGCGCAGGGTTCTGTTCGCCATTTCAAAAACCCCTGATTGTTGGATAAGTGTGGGCCGCATACTCTTTCGTTTTTTAAATTGCCGCCCCGTATGGGATGGAAGAGAATTCCCACCATGAGTCAGGAACTTCAGCCCGATCGCGAGGCGTTTATTAAGTTGGCGAAGGCGGTGATGCCGTTTGGCAAATATGCTGGACGGCGGTTGGTCGACTTGCCGGAACCCTACGTCGTTTGGTTTAAGCAAAAAGGGTTTCCGAAAGGCGAGTTGGG
>CAZTEK010000145.1:0-4403 GCA_964612095.1 uncultured Verrucomicrobiota bacterium | reverse complement strand
CAACCGCGCCGTCGTGATAGACCGGAACCGCGACATAGAGCATGTTTTTCCGGACGCTGTTACTGAAACGGACCGCCTGTCCGGGAGTCCCCTGCTCAATCACGGTTTTAACTTCGGGCCGGTCGCGATGGTTCTCCATCTGATCGCGCGACTTGTCGGACTCTCCGACCACCGTTCCGTCCGCGAGAATCAACGTAATCCGGACCGCCGATTTTGAACCAAGTTTTACACTGATACTGTTCAGGTAATCCCGATCAGCGGCATCAAAGCGATCCTGAACCTGTTCGACTGCGAACAGCGCCAACGCCTTAAGATTTTCCGCCACCTGCCGGCGGTAAAACTGTTCTAAAGAAGACAGACAAACGGCCAGACAGACCAGTAGGGTAAAAAGGGTGACCACAAGATGGCCGGGATAAATCTGCCAAAAGATGCGCCGAGTCTGCATGGCTATTCCCCGTCCTTAAACCGATAACCAATGCCGCGCACCGTTTCGATCTCATCCCCAGCTTTCTTAAGCTTTTTCCGCAGGCCGACAATCTGCACATCCACCGAACGTTCGGTGACGGGATAATCATCACCGTGCACTGCATCCACAATCTGGTAACGGGTGAACACCCAGCCCGGACGGCGGGCCAAAAAATGAAGAATTCCAAACTCACTGGCCGTAAGATCGACGGCCTTTCCACTGACCGTTACTTCGTGGCGGCCGGGATGAATCATGATTCCCTTTATATTCAGTACATCTTCCGTATCCGAAGCCGGAACCGCCACTTTACGCCGCAAAACTGCTTTTACGCGGGCAACCATCACTTTCGGGCTAAACGGCTTAACGACATAATCTTCCGCGCCGAGTTCGAGTCCGGTAACGATATCGCTTTCTTCACCTTTGGCCGTCATCATCACCACCGGAATATCGCGGGTTGCGTCGCTCCGCTTCAGCTCCCTGCATATCTGCAACCCGTCTTTACCGGGCAACATCAGATCCAGCAAAATTAAATCCGGTTTTTTCTGTGAAACGGACTTCAGGCCGGCTTCGCCGGATTCGGCCTCAATCACAGCAAAGTTCTCTCGCTCCAGATTGTAGCGCACCAATTCGCGGATATCCTCTTCGTCTTCTATAATCAGAATCTGTGTTTTCGCAGTAGCCATAATATCGACACCTATTCTCCGCATTCTCTACGGGAAAAACTACCTAACCGCATTTTGCGAAACAACCAATTTCAAACCTTTTCATCAGATCGATGACGCACAATCGTTCCTTCCACCAGATAAATGACATCCTCCGCGATATTAGTGGCATGATCTCCGATCCGCTCAATGTTGCGTGATGCCAGCAGCATATCCAGATAACAACTGATACGAGCTGGATATTGCATAATCTGTGCCTCCACGAATGAACGCACCTGTCTGCAAAAACGATCCACCTCCTCATCCGCCTCGCAGACTCTCTTGGCCAGTCCGGCATCGAAATTGACAAAAGCGTTCAGGCTATCATGCACCATATCACGAACCCGTGTGGCGGCCTGACCGAGTTCATCCGGCATCGCCAGCGCCGGTTCTTTACAGATTTTAACGGCTCGCTTGGCGATATTGGTGGCCAAGTCGCCGATGCGCTCCAAATCGTTGTTGATCTTGAGTACGGCGGTCAGGAACCGCAGATCAGCGGCCACCGGCTGGTGCAGTGCCAGAATCTTTAGGGCTTCTTCTTCGACTTCGACTTCAGCATGATCCACATCGAAATCGCCACGGATAACCTGTTGTGCAAGACCCTCATCGCGGGTCAACAGCGCTTTGACAGCGAGAATCACACTTTCTTCAACCTGGGCGCTCAACGCCAGAATCTGCCGCTTGAGATGATCAACCTCTTTCATAAAAACAACTGACATAACTTCCTCCCTATCCAAACCGCCCGGTTACATAATCCTGTGTTTCCTGCAGGTGCGGGTTCTGAAAGATTGTACTGGTCGGGCCATACTCAATCAACCGTCCCAAATACATAAAAGCTGTATAATCACTCACCCGCGCTGCCTGTTGCATGTTGTGTGTCACAATCACAATCGTATACTCGCCACGCAGATCGGCAATCAGATCCTCAATTTTATTTGTGGCAATCGGGTCGAGCGCCGAACAGGGTTCATCCATCAGCAGAACCTCCGGTTCGGCGGCGATGGCGCGGGCGATACAGAGCCGCTGCTGCTGGCCGCCGGACATGCCTAGTGCGCTTTCGTTCAAGCGATCTTTGGTTTCCTCCCAAATCGCCGCACCGCGCAGACTGCGCTCGCACACTTCGTCAAGAACCGCCTTATTGCGCTCGCCATCGATGCGCAGTGAATAAATGACGTTCTCGTAGACACTCATCGGAAACGGATTGGGCTTTTGAAAAACCATACCCATCCGCTTGCGCAGTTCAATCACATCGACCGACGGTGCGTAGACCGGTTCGCCATTCAGCTTCATCTCGCCGTTGATCCGCACCGTACTGAGCAGGTCGTTAATCCGGTTGATGGAACGTAACAGCGTCGATTTGCCGCAGCCGGAGGGTCCGACCAGTGCGGTGACCTTCCCTTTCGGAATGATCATATTGACATCAAACAGAGCCTGTTTGGCACCGTACGACAGATTGAAGTTTGAAACTTCCAGTAAAGCTTCTTCACGCTTCAACACATCGTGCGTCTCGGTCGGAAAAGTTTTTCCGGCGGCGATCTCCGCAAGGCGGTTCGATTTATTTTTCGGCGGAAACAGTACATTCATGGAACCCATAAAATATCTCCTTAAAAGGCGGCGGAAACAAACTTACTGCGCAGGCGAGTCCGCAACCGAACCGCCAGCAGGTTGAGAAGGAAAATCAGCACGATCAACAGTAACGTGGTGGTGAAAACCATCGGTTTGGCGGCCTCGCTGTTCTGGCTCTGGAAACCGAGATCGTAAATATGAAACCCGAGATGCATAAAACTGCGCTCGGCATGCACGAACGGCGCCACGCTGTCCAACGGCAGTTCCGGTGCCAACTTCACCGCCCCGACGAGCATCAGCGGTGCCACCTCGCCCGCACCGCGAGCCATGGCAAGAATCATACCGGTCATAATGCCGGGCATAGCGCGCGGCAGAACAATCCGCTTAATCGTCTGCCATTTACTTCCACCGCAAGCATACGACCCTTCGCGCATGGAGTTCGGCACGGCCGCCAGCGCCT
Organism: uncultured Verrucomicrobiota bacterium; assembly: GCA_964612095.1. Lineage (GTDB taxonomy): Bacteria > Verrucomicrobiota > Kiritimatiellia > Kiritimatiellales > Tichowtungiaceae > Tichowtungia. Next base: position 1,210 of record CAZTEK010000145.1, on the reverse strand, counting down.
CTTCAGTGGCGACAATCACCACGGGAAGCGTCAGCAACGCCAGCGTCAGCGATGCCCAGAGAATGCCGCCTTTTCCAAAGGTTGGATTGGGTAGCGAGGAGGCAAAGAAAAGTTCGTCAACCGAAGCGCCGATGAGGTAACAGAAAAAGCCGAGGCCGAAAACGCCGAAAACAATGCTGGGCACTCCGGCCAAATTGTTGATGGAAATGCGCACCGCGCTCACCGCCAGACCCGGTCTGGCATATTCGCGTAGGTAAAGCGCCGCCATCACGCCGAACGGAACCACCGCCAGAGACATCAACAGCGTCATGATCACGGTACCGAAGATCGCCGGGAACACGCCGCCTTCGCTATTGGCCTCACGCGGCTCATCAAATAGAAATTCGTGCCAGCGGCTGAAATATATTCCGGCTTTATCAAGGGTTGAAAGCTGATTGGCCGGATAAGCGCGAACCATATTTTCAAGCGGCATGGCCACCATTTTGCCCTGCGCTGTTTTCAAGTTCAGCGCATAGCGGCTGTTTTCAGCGCGCAACTGACTGATCTCTTCCTGAAGATATTTAAACTCTGTGGTGACGGATTTTTCCGTTTCCAGAAACTTCGAATGCTCCGTCTGCCAATCGGTGCTGTCCGCGCCTTTGCTCAACTCTACAGAACGTAAGGCCAGTCGCGCTTTTTCAAGCCGCCGGTTGACACGACCGACCTCTTTCGTTTCGAGTTTACGGATTTTCGCGCGTCGATCACTGACCGCGCTGTGACATTCATTAAACTTCTTCCACGCGGCTTCCGGCGTGGCCGCCACCGTTTCGCCGCCCAGCGTAAAACTTTCCGGAAATCCGTAGAAGCGGCCCCACGCGGTACGCTCAATCACCAGCGCCCACTCCGGACGAGTTTCGGCCTTCACGTCGTGATTGTTAATCCACGTGAAATGCTCGCCGGAAATTTCAAAGTTGCCGGTACGCACCAGTTTGCGTTGCAGAACCCGCACCTTTTCGTCATTGGTACGGAAACTTTCGGCACGGGTAACTTCACCCATGTACACGGAACCGTCCGCCGCCTGGAATTGCGGAACCGGTGCCGGCCACAGCGTAGAAATTCCGTTGTAAAAAATCAGTGCCAGTAAGCCGGTGATCATGCACAGCGCAATCGCCAGCCCACCACCGGTCAGCCAGATCATCGGCTCGCCTTGAGCAAACAGCGAAACCCGCGA
>CAZTEK010000144.1:0-4426 GCA_964612095.1 uncultured Verrucomicrobiota bacterium | reverse complement strand
CTAATGATGGTATACGTCGGGCTACAAACCGGTTCTTTAACGCCTGCGGCCTGCGCCAGCCCTTGCGTAAAACAGGTTTTGCCGGCACCGAGATTGCCGTGCAAAGCAATCACCGCCGGAATTTCCAATCCTTGGAAAAATTCGGAGGCGATTGTCCACGTATCGGACGGGCTGTTTGAAATCCATTGCATAGCGCGGGAAAATAAAGTGGTCAGAGGATTTTGTCGAGCAGTGCGGGTAATTCATTCATGGAAATAACCTGATGCTCGGCGGCTGTTTTTTCTCCGCCAACACGAATACAGCGACAACCGGCAGCATGTCCGGCGACGACATCGTGTTCCTGGTCGCCGATCATCCATGAGGTGCTCAGATCAATATCGTGTTTTTCAGCGGCCAGCAGAAACATACCCGGCTTTGGTTTACGACAAGCGCAAAAATCCGCCGCCAAATGTGGGCAATAGAAGATATCGAGTAGTTCAAGCCCTTGCGCCGCCAATGCGCAGCGCAAATTTTTGTGCATTTCTTCGACCATCTCCCCAGAATAGGCTCCTTTACCGACGCCCTGCTGATTCGTAATGATCACCGCCGACCAGCCGCGTTGCTGAACGATACGAAGCGATTCAACAAAGGCGGGCAGCAAATGGAATTTATCCCAGCTGGTTACATAGCGTTCAGGGTCCGGAACGCGATTTACCACCCCGTCGCGGTCAAAAAATACACAACGTCGGCTCATTCGGCTTTACCCTCCGGTTTAAACGCAATCACAAAAACCTGCGGTGCGCTGCGCACTTCCATGCCATCTTCATAAACCGACACCGCCTGAATTCGCTGCGGGCCTTCGCCGACAATTCGCTCATCGAACGTCAGCTGAACGCCGTCCGCATACGGTTTGCGATCCAGCTGACGCCCGTTCCAAAGCAGACAAATCTCTTTCGGTTTTTCTTTGCCACCGACCGTGACTTTAACAGCAATTTGCCGGGCTCCGCCTTCGGCCATTCCAGTAATGGCCGCCGAGCGCCCTTTTTTATTAATCATCACCGGAAAATCTTTAAACCAGCCCGGCATCACTGGAGCGGCGGCTTGCGCAATAATACGCACTTCGTGATACCCGTCACCCATCTCCTTGAACGGGAGTTCAATCAAGTTAATGCCATCAGCTTCTTTAATCTGCCTTCCATCAAGTAACGCACTATAGAGCACTGGCGCGGCAATCGGAAATTTTGCATCGGCCACAAACGAGGCATCTACGCTGCTGGCAATTTCCTTGCTCAGGCCAATTGTTTTAATTTCCACTGGTAACCCGACAATCTGTGAAAGTGGATCACCAAGCAAGAGCACTTGAAGCGGACTTAAAATGGATTGGTAAAAACTCTCCATCGCCGAGCAACCGGAGGCGTAATGGACAAAGAAACGCGCGTGTGGAAATTTAACCCACGCATTGTACGGCTCAGTTACCATACCCGCCGTCACGGTGGCCCCAGCTTTAAGCCACTCCGTGCATTTGGTCTGCGGCTTCTGAAACTCAGCCGACCAGCTGGTGAGATGTTCAGCAAACGCGCCGGGAGCAAAGGTTCCAAAGTCCGCTGGCTTCACGGTTTCAGCACCGATCAGAACCCCCATCAGATTGGTTTGCGCGGACGGTTGATTAGTATAAATAACCACCGAACCGCCACGAGACCCCATCTCCGTCTTCACCTCGGCGAACTGCCACTCGCGCGGACCGGAGCGGGCTTTGTCGCCTGTCTGTACCAGCAGAACCGGCTTGTTGGCCCCGCTTTGGCGAGCCAGCACCCCGTTTTGCAAACAGCGCAGCACGGTATCCATATCCGTGCCGTTTTCACCCACATAGCCGAGCATCATCGACGGTAGCGGCATTTTATCTCCAAGCCCGCCATCCCCTTCTTTGATTATCTGAAATGAAAACGGCAGTCGCTTGGGCCCGCCCTCTTTGGCTGGTCCGGCAAATAACGGCGACGCAAAAAGGCCTTTTTCTATCATTTCCATCGCAGGCACTTTACCGCGCGTAAAAGTGAGCCCCATAATGGACATCTGCTGCCGATCGTTCGTCGAAGTGACCACGCGGATCGGAAAGTCGACGGAATAGACCCACGACAGCACCTGATTGGTCAGCCCGCGCTCTTCGATAACTTTCTGCGCCGGTTCATAAATCAGCGTCCGGAATTCGTCGGGCGAGCACTCGGCACGACCCGTCACAATCGACTCCGGCAGATTAAGATAAATCAAATTACCGCTCGGCACCCCGTGCAATGCGGCAAATACATTAGCGGCTTTTTTCGAATTTTGTGAGTTTTCGTTCACCAGTACCGCAACACGGTGCGGCATCTGTGCAATTGCTGCTTGCGTCAGAGCCGCAAACAGCAAAACCGCAGAACATCGAACACGGAATGTCGAATGATGAAGTTTTCTTTCCTTTGGACTTCTGCGGTTCAATATTCGATATTTAACATTCATGTTGCCGAGCCTACCGCTTGACGAAAATTAAACAAGAACGGATAATGCCCGACAGTGAAGGCCTGCTCTACCATTTTATTTTTGCTGTTTTCCGGCGCGCTGTGCTCGGCAACCGAAGAGGGTTTTGCACGCTATCAGCTCATTTTGGACAAACAACCTTTCGGTCAGGAACCACCCGAGGCCGACGTTGTTCAAGTCCCTGCTTCTCAATCGTTTGCCCGCAATCTCCGCCTCTCCATGCTGTTTGAAGGCATGGACGGTAGTACACGCGCTGGCGTCGTCGACAACATCACGAAGAAAAGCTATATCCTGCGCGTCGGCGAACCGCAGGACGGGCTTGAAATGGTCGAAGCAGACATCAAAACCTCCGAAGCTATGTTGCGCAAAGGTAACGAAGTGGCCCTTTTTAAGCTGGAAGCTGGCGCGGGTGAGCCAATATCAAAAAGCGAACAGTCCTCCCGCCAGTCCTCTTATGCCGAGCGCCGCCGAGCACTATTGCAGAAAATAGAAACACGCCGACAGGAACAACCAGCACCCCCGCCAGAACCGAAGCTAAGCGGTGAAACACTTAAAAAACACCTAGAGAATGTGCAGATGGATGCCATCCGCAACGGGTTGCCACCTTTACCGCTGCCGCTCACACCAGAAATGGATGCGCAACTGGTTAAAGAAGGTGTATTGCCACCGCAGTAGAAACATCGAACGCCGAACACGGAATTTCGAAGGTAGAAGTGGACTGCCCGTTCCTTCTGCGGTTCTTTATTCAATATTCGACATTCTGCGGTTCATTGCAGATTCTCCACCATCTTCAAAACCACATCTCCAACCGTCTGCAAACTCTTAACGGACAACTTGTCGAGTGTGTCGTTCGGCGTGTGCCAATAGTCATTAAGACCCGGCGCGGAGCCATATTCAAAATCAATCACATCGACCGCCGGCATTCCGGCCAGCAGAAATGGAACATGGTCATCCAGAATTGAACCAGGTCCGAGACTGAACTGCGGGCGGACACCCAGTTCGTGGGCCGCAAAAAACAGCTCCTTAACCAGTTCGCGAGAACTGTTACGGGGAATCGAAATATTCAGGTTTTTGTCGCCGATCATATCCAGAACGATCACCGCTTCGACCAGCTTCGCCCCGCCCGCTTCATAAATCTGCTGAGCCAGACGGCGGCTACCATGCAGTCCGTCATGCGGCCCGTATTCCTTACGGCATTCCTCTCCATCAAAAAAAGCGATCAGAAATTCTGTTTCATGCGGTCCGCGTTTTTTCAATACCCGCGCCAGCTCTAACAGTACGCCGGAACTGGAGCCCGAATCATTCGCCCCCTGAAAATCTTTGGATATCCCGCTTTTTGTATCGAAATGCGACGCCAGCACAATCAGCCGGTTCGTCTTGCCCGGAATCCGTCCCAGCACATTATTAAAATGCATTTTCCCATTCGGAGTATCTTCGGAAAAAGTATCGATCGTCGTTTTCAGCCCGAGCGCCTTCAACTTGCTTTCTAACAGCACCGATGCCCGCCGCGCGCCACCACCGCCCGCTTCGCGCGGTCCAATTTTAACCAATGCCTCGGTCTCAGCCATCGCCTTCGCGCCATCAAAAGACGCCTTCCCGCAGCCGGAAAAAATAAGCAGACCAGCGCACAGCACTACGAATTTTAAACTATTCAATAAGTTCATCAATTCACCTTCAATCCGTTTAATAAAACAAAGCAAAATTATTTCAGCTTCAACGTATCGAGAATAGCTTGAAAATCGTCTGGCACTGGCGCAGTGACGCGCAAGGCCGCCGCTCCACCCTGAGGGTCAGGAAGAATCAGCCGACACGCATGCAACATTTGACGCGGCACCGAACGAAAAATGGGATTCCCACGCTGTTCTCCGGCGTATTCTTTATCGCCCAGAACGGGATGGCGCACGGCGGCCAGATGTTTGCGAATCTGATGGGTACG
>CAZTEK010000143.1:0-4455 GCA_964612095.1 uncultured Verrucomicrobiota bacterium | reverse complement strand
CCGAGTTTACCGTCCGTGGCCTCTTTAATCCGCCGGAGCACCCGTTCAATCAGTTCGATATAAGCGGCATCGTGCCGCTCGCCGGACTGGATCACGACCGAGCCGTATTCGTTTTCAAACGCCCAGATCGCTTCGCGAACCATTTCCTCTTCGTCCATCTGGAAACGCTTTACGTTCGTGTTGCTCTTGCGGATACCGCAGTAGTAGCAGTCCTTGACGCAGATATTGCTGCACTCAATGATGCCGCGAAAATACGCTACCTTGCCAACATACTTGGCTTTCACGCGGTAAGCGCAGTCGTAGAGCGCCTGCAACTCCGCCGGATCGTTGATTCCCAGCAGCGCCTTCAGCTCCGCCGGAGTCAGCTCTTCGTCGCGGTCGACTTTTTTTAAAATGAGATCTGTCATGTCAGGCCAATCTGTCTGATCAAAAATAAAGGTCGCGATCACCGGCTTTGATCTGCTCAATCCGTTCGAGCAGTTTCACCTTCTGGTCGCCGTCGGACATGCGTGCGAGTTCGCGCTCAATCTGCTTCATGCCGGCCTTACGGGTTTCCGGCGACGAGTAGTCTTCCATGTATTCGAGGAAGGTCAGGACGGCGTTGGGCGTGCAGAACCGCTTCACAAAGCCGGGAATAGCGAACTCCATGAAATGTTCGCCGGTGCGGCCGAGGCGGTAGCATCCGGTGCAGAAGCTGGGAATAAAGTCGGCTTCGCACAGCTCGCGGATCACCTGATCGAGCGAACGTCCGTCGTTCAGCACGAATTGGCTCTTTTTGTAGGACTCTTCATCCTGTTGTGAATAAGCCCCGACGCCGATGTCTGATCCGGCGTCAATTTGAGACACGCCGAACTGGATGATCTCGTTGCGGATAGCAACTGATTCGCGGCAGGTGAGAATTAGGCCGGTGTACGGAACCGCGAGACGCAGGATAGCGACCAGCCGTTTAAAATCGTAGTCGCTCACGCCTTGAGGCGGGCGGTCACACAGTTCGGTTCCGATCGCCGGTTCGATGCGCGGGAACGAAATGGTGTGCGGCCCGACGTGGAATTCGTTTTCCAAATGAATGGTGTGGTAGAGCAGGGCCATCGTTTCAAAACGCCAGTCGAACAAACCCATCAGCGCGCCGATGCCGACATCGTCAATGCCCGCCTGCTGTGCGCGGTCGAGTCCGTGCAACCGCCAGAGAAAATCACTTTTCGGGCCGGACGGATGCATCTGTTTATAGGTTTCCTGATGATAGGTTTCTTGAAAAATCTGGTAGGTGCCGATGCCGGCGGATTTCACCAGTTTGAAGCCTTCGACATCCAGCGGCGCGGCATTGATATTGACGCGACGGATTTCGCCGTTGCCGTGCTTCTGTTTGTACACTTCCACCACGGTATCGTGAATAAACTGCGCGTCATACTGCGGGTGTTCGCCGTAAACCAGAATCAGCCGTTTGTGGCCGTGTTTAACCAGCGCTTCAATCTCGCGGTCGAGTTCGGGCATCGTCAGCGTTTTGCGCGAAACTTCTTTGTTGGTGCAACGGAAACCGCAGTACTGGCAGTTATTGATACATTCGTTGCCGATATACAGCGGGGCAAACAGCACGATGCGGTTGCCGTAGACACGCTTTTTCAACTCGCGGGCGCCTTCAAAAATTTCATTCACCAGTTCTGGCGATTCCGCGTTGATGAGCACGGCCATTTCATCGGGATCAAGGCGGTTTTTATTCAGCGACTTTTGAATCACCGCGCGGACGCGTTCCGGCGTCGGATTTTTTGTCTTTTCCAGCCATTGGAAAATTTCCTCTTCGGGGATAAAGCTCTTCAGCCCGGTCGTATCAATCTTCATTTCAGAGTCCTTTCAAAAGCATCCAGCGCGGCAGGAAAAGGTGCTAGCACCCGCTTGAGAACGCCCTGCGTTTGCGAAATACAAAGTCCGTAATTGGTGATCGGCACGCCTGCCGCTTCGCATTTTTCAATACGCGAGAGAATTTCGCGTCGGTTATGCATACAGCCGCCGCACTGCACGACGAGGCTATATTCATTCAGGTTGTCAGGGAAGTCGCGCCCGGCGTAGACGTCGATTTGCAGTTCGCATCCGCAGTACTGCCGGAGCCAGCGCGGAATTTTCACGCGGCCGATATCATCCTCGGCGGCGTGGTGACTGCACGACTCCGCAATCAGCACCTTGTCGCCGTCTTTCAGCCGATCAATGGCCGCCGCGCCCGCCGCCAACTTCGGCAGGTCGCCTTTGAGCCGTGCGAAGAGAATAGAAAAAGTGGTGCAGGGAATTTCTTTTGGCGTGTCACCGATCATTTTAAGAACCACCTGCGAATCGCAGACCACGAGATCCGGCGGCATTTTTAATTGGCTGAGTATGTGAGTGTATTCGCGCTCCTTCACTACCAACGCGGCAGCGTCGTTGTCGAGCGCGTCGCGGATGGTTGAAACCTGCGGTAGAATCAGGCGGCCCTTCGGGGCCTGCAAATCAATCGGCACAATCAGCACAGCAATTCCGCCGGGTTTCACCAGATCGCCAACCAGCGGCGGCGGCTGGATAAATTCTTCGGGGCAGACTTCGATCAGCTGGGCTTTGAGCTGGGACAAAACTTTTTCTCTGCTGCTTAAATCAGTTGAGTTGCAGGAAATGTCGGACGAGTCAGACACGTCTGACAGGTCTGACTTGTTCCGGATGCGAACAACCGGAATGTTTTTTTCTTCGGCCAGTGCAGAAACTTTTTCTTCAAACGCACCGAACTGTTCACCTTCGCAAATCAGCAAAATCACATCGGCGCGGTCGAAAACTTTTTCTGTTTTTTCGACCCGTTTGCTGCCGAGCACCGTGGAGTCGTCTAGTCCGGCTGTATCTATAAATACCACAGGGCCAATCGGTAACAGCTCCATAGTTTTTTCAACCACATCGGTTGTCGTGCCGGGTTGTTCCGAGACAATCGAAACGTTCTGACCTGCGATCAGGTTCAAAAAACTCGACTTGCCGACGTTCGTGCGACCGAACAGCGCGATATGCAGTCTCAAACTTTTTGGTGCAGTTTTCATTTATAACCTAGCGCCATCAAATTCTGCGGAGAAAGAGTTCTCTTCACGACTTCTTCTCCCAGTTCCTTTTCTAAAAATTCACGGATTTTGCCTTTGCCGTGTTGTTCGAACTGTTTGAAGAGTTCGGAGCAACGGTCGTATCCAAGCATGGGAACAAACGCAGTGATGATTTCGGGAGAAGCATAAAGCCGTTCCAGGCATTTACCTTGATCCGCGTCAATTCCGGCGGCGTGTTTGGTAAGCATTTGTGCGGCGGCGATTAATAGGTCGATTGACTCAAGTAGAGCATCGGCTAGTAGCGGCATAAATTCACAAATCTGGAGCGAACCCCGCGCGGCGCAATCGGCGACGATATTGTTGTTTGCTTTTACTTTAATGCCGATCTGCATGACCGACTCCAGAATCACCGGATTAACTTTACCGGGCATGATGGACGATCCCGCTTGCACGGCAGGCAGTTTGATTTCACCGAGCATCGCGAGGCGGCGCAGGTCGTCGCTGACTTTTATCAGATTGACTGCGGCGGCATTCAGAATGCCGGAGACTTCGACGAAGCAGTCGGCGTTAGCGGTAGCTTCTATCATATTTTCTGCGCGGCTGAGGCCAAGGCCGGTCACTTCGCGCAGTTTTTCGATGACGAGGAAGATATAACTGCGCGGCGCGGTGAGTCCGGTGCCGATAGCGGTGCCGCCGAGGTTGACGGTGCGCAGACGTTCTTCACATTTAAAGGTGCGCCAACGGTCGCGGGCGAAGGCTTCGGCAAATGAGGCGAACTGTGCACCGAGCGTAAGTGGCACAGCATCAACAAGTTCAGTTTTGCCAAGGATTAGAATTCCTGCCCATTTTTTTTCCAAGGTCTGGAAGGCACCTTGCAATAAGGCGAAGGCTTCACTGAGTTCGCGGACTCCGATGATGGCGGCGACTTTCAGCGCTGTTGGATAGGTGTCATTGGTGGACTGGTGTAGATTGATCTCTTCGATTGGATGCGCTCCAGCGAGGTTGCCAAGGACTTCATTGATCATCATGTTGGTAGAAGTGCCTGCGCCACCCTGAAGGGCGGAGAGGGGACAGGCGTCAGGCATCAGGGAGCAGGATTGGATAATGCGATCCGCCTTGTCGGTCGGGAGAAATCCGAGTTCCTTGTTGGCAAGGGCGCAGGATTTTTTTACCTGAGCGTAAGCGTGAAGCAGACGGGGATTTACAGCCGGGCCGGGAATGGGAAAATTTTCCAACGCACGGGCGGTATGAATTCCCCAGAGCGCGTCAGCAGGGATTTCCTTTGATCCGATAAAATCGGTTTCGGTGCGAGTTTTCATTTTGTTTTACTCAGCATGGATTTGACAGAGACACCCGACAGTGCGCCTAGTTTTCCGGTGAGCGTACCTAGTTCGTCGGTGGTGGCGTCGACGAT
>CAZTEK010000142.1:0-4462 GCA_964612095.1 uncultured Verrucomicrobiota bacterium | reverse complement strand
TAATGCTGTCTTCTGACGATGCGGTTGGTGATGCGGTTGTAACATTTAATGACTACATCAAATCGGAAGTCCTCGCGCTTTCTATCACGACCATCAAAGCGGAAGGCGAAACTGTTGACCTCAACGGCCATGCCTGTACGCTTTCGATTACTAAAGCTTGAATGAAGCATATCGAATAAGGAATGGTGATTTGAAAAGGAATTCCATTTTACTTCTGCGGTTCCTTGTTCGGTGTTCAATATTTTTACTTCTTGTTGGGTGCGCATCCATTCGTCCGCCGCGCGGCGTTCCGGCGCGCACCGTAGCGATTGAAACGACGGCCTACTGTGATTGCGGTCAATGCTGCGGATGGGAGCGCGTCTGGTGGGCACCTTGGCGAACGGTTTATTCTTCCGGACCGAATAAAGGGAAGCCGAAAAAAGTCGGAATTACCGCTTCGGGAACTAAAGCACATAATGGAACCATTGCTGCCGATCGGCGCTATTATCCATTTGGTACCGTTATGTACATTCCCGGTTACGGTTACGGGCGGGTGGAGGACACGGGCAGTGCCATTCAAGGTCCGACCCGTATTGATCTTTTTTATGGCTCCCACCAGCAGGCGCTGGAGTGGGGGCGCCAGCGCGTTCCGGTAAAAATTTGGCGCTAGGATAGCAGGATATTATCGAGCGTTTTTTCCAGCTGGGCTACAACGAGAGGCTTAGCAACAAACTCGTTCATCCCACCTTCTAAGGCGGTTATTTGTTCCTCTTTCATAACGCCGGCTGATAGAGCGATAATCCATGGCTTAGTCGGATGACCGGTAAGTTCACGGATTTTACGTGAGGCATCTACCCCGTTCATACGGGGCATCTGGATATCCATTAAGATCACGTCAAATGTCGCATCCATGGCGGCGGCTACGGCCTCTTCACCGTCGGAGACGATCACAATGGTTTCGCAACCGATTCGCTGCAGCATCATTTGTGCAATCCTCTGATTGATGGGATTATCTTCGGCTACGAGAACGCGTAAATTACGCAACTTCTTCGGTTGGATATGGGTTCCTGAAGCCTCTTTTTCGCCGGATACGATTTTAGTTTCCGCTAGAGCCTTTAACATCTGAACGCAGAGTTTCCCAACCTTGACCGGCTTGGAAAGCCGTGCGCTAATCGCAGGGTCTTCTGGTATATGCTCGTAGGAACTGCTGAGAATGATTACTGGCATGTGTGGTTCTTTTACAATCCGGTAAATTTCTTTCGCTAGCTTACTGCCGTCCATGTTGGGCATTTGGAAGTCGATGAGCGCGATGTCGTACCGATGCCCTTTCTGAAGGTGCTCCAACGCCTTTTCAGGATGCTCGAAAGCTTCAGAGAGCATGCCCCATTGCGCAAGCAACTCACAGAGTAGCCAGCGGTTAGTTTTGTTATCGTCAACGATCAGTGCATGCTTGCCACGCAATGCTTCGACAGGTAAGTGATCAATTTTTTGACCTTCTACGCAATCGGTCATTTGCAGTTCAATGGTGAAAAAGAACGTGCTGCCTTTCCCTGCCTCACTTTCGAACCATATTTTTCCGCCCATCAACTCGGTCAGTTTGCGGCTGATGGTTAGTCCCAGTCCGGTACCACCGTATTTTCGAGTGCTGGAGGCATCGGCCTGAGTGAAGGCTTGAAATAGTCGGTCTTTATGTTCTTCAGCGATACCGATACCGGTGTCGTGTACGGCGAATTGAAGCAGGTACCGTCGTTTGATTTCGTCGATGGTCTGACAGTTAATTTTTAGGGTGACTTCTCCGTTTTCTGTAAACTTAATGGCATTGCCGAGCAGGTTGACTATAACTTGCCGGAGTCGAGTGGTATCACCCAAGAAGGTTTTGGGCACATCCGGCTCAACATAGTAGAGCAGTTCCACATTCTTCTTTGCGGCCGGTTGCATAAATAAATCGAAAGCGTCTTCAATGCATTCGCGCAGGTTAAAAGCGGTTTTTTCGAGTTCGATTTTTCCAGACTCAATTTTGGAGTAATCGAGAATGTCATTAATGATGGTTAGAAGATTTTCCCCGCTGATTTCAATCGTGTGAACGAATTCTTCTTGTAGCGATGAAAGCTCTGTTCCCAACAATAGACTGGCCGCACCGATGACACCGTTCATCGGTGTACGAATTTCATGACTCATCATGGCAAGAAAAGCGCTCTTGGCTTTATTAGCGGCCTCGGCTTCCTGCTGTGATTCAATCAGACGTTTTTCATTTTCAACTTGTTCGGTTATGTTGCGAGAGATGCCAGCTAGACCGATTACTTCGCCTTTTTCATTTCGCATCGGACATTTGACCGATTCAACATAATCAATTCTGCCATCTTTACGGACATGACGTTCGCGAATGCGCGTCACTTCTCCATTTGCCATCTGACGTTGTTCATTGTCATACAGTTGTTGACCCATGGGGGCAGGATGAAGATCAATATCAGTTTTTCCGATCAGGTCTTTAATTGATTTAACATCGCGTGATTTCATCCACGCTTGATTGCCTCCCAGTACTTTCGATTGACGGTCTTTATAATAGAACTGATCTTCCAGATTATCGAAAATAGCCCGGATGAACGACGCACTGCGCTCGGCTTCCTGTTTGGACTGGATCAGTTCTTTTTCTGTCTGCTTGAAGGAGGAGATATCATGGAAAATTAAAAAATAACCGTTAATTGATTGATCGGGTAGAATTTCAGGAATGAGGTGTATTTCGACATGCATCTCATAGTCTTCCACACTATGTAAAACCGTTGTGGTTCTGGTGCGGCGGCCTTGTTTTGCCTCCTCGAAATATGGCCGCAACGCCGTGATCCACTCATCTGAAACAACTTCCTGGATGGGACGATTGATAATTTCATCCAGCGGCTTATCCATCAAATTGCAGAACGGTTGGTTGGCGAACTGGCAACGGAAACTCGCATCAAGTTCCAGTACAAATTGAGGCAGTGAATTGAGCAGAAGCCGCAAATTGTCTTCACTGACACTTAGTGCCTTTTCGTTTTCTACTTGTTGAGTGATGTCTCGGGAAATACCAGCCAGGCCGATTACCCTTCCTGATGGACTGCGCAAAGGAGTTTTAACCGATTCCAGATAAATAACACCTCCGTCAGCACGGACATGTTTTTCCTGTTCGCGGATGACTTTGCCCTCGACCATCATTTGTTGCTCTTCATCGAAAAGCTTTTTCCCCATCTCATCGGGATAGAAATCAAGGTCGGTTTTCCCAATCATTTCTTCGGCCGTTTTGCCGTGATGTCGGCAACAGGCTGGGTTGGTTCCGAGAATTCGCGATTCTCTGTCCATGTAGTAAATATGATCAGGCAGATTTTCAAAAATAACATTCAGCAGTGCTGTTTTCCGTTTGATTGCCTCTTCCACATCATGTTGCGCGGTTACATTTTCCATATGACCATGCCATAACGTGCTTCCATCGCGTAATCTTTCAGGCGTGGCATGATTTCGGATCCAGTGTATTTGACCCTGAGGAGAACGGACATTGAAAGTGATTTCAAATTCTTCAAGTGTTTCGGCCGACTTCTTTAATGTATTTTGCACCAGATCAATCGATTCCGGACAGACAAGATCCCAGGCAATCTGCCCGTTTTTTGCCAATTCAACCGGCGACGCAAAGAAAATCTCTTCAATATCCAAGGCGGAATAGGGGAAAGTGCACCGCCCGTTTTTCCATTGACGGTACTGATAAACCGTTCCGGGAAGCCGGTCGATTAATTTTATAAGCTGTGTTTTTCCTAAAAATATACGTTTATGTAAGTTATATAAGTTCATAAATTGTCGCCGACCATATCGTTCTATTTTTCTATTATCAAACAGGCATTTAAAAGAAATTATCAGGCGGGAATTATATCTCCAACACCATTCAGTACATAGTTAGGGCTGTAGGCAAATCGGTCGATATCCGCCGGTTTTGTAACACCGCTTAACACGAGTACGGTTGTGATTTCTGCCTCGACGCCTGCGATAATATCGGTGTCCATTCGATCGCCGACAATCGCTGTTTCTTCACGTTGACACCCGAGACGTTTAAGGGCATTACGCATCATGAGCGGATTCGGCTTGCCGACGTAGTAGGCTTTGGCTCCGGTTGCCAGCTCAATCGGGGCGAGCAGGGCACCCGTGGCAGGGACAATTTGTCCGCCTTCAATCGGGCCGGTTAGGTCGGGATTCGTTCCGACTAGCTTAGCACCGTTCAGCACCAGTTTAGTGGCGTGGCAGATACGCGCGTAGTCATAGTTTGCGCTTTCGCTCACCACTACATAATCTGGGTTAGAGTCGTTGATCGAATACCCTTCGTCATAAAGCGCATTGATAATACCGGCATCGCCGATCACATAGGCCGAGCCGCCTGGCTTTTGACTGGCGAGAAACGTCGCAGTGGCCCGTGCGCTGGTATAGAAATGGCTTTCGCCGACTTTCAATCCCATACGCGCCAGTT
>CAZTEK010000141.1:0-4468 GCA_964612095.1 uncultured Verrucomicrobiota bacterium | reverse complement strand
GACCGGCTTTTTCTTGGTGGCCCGCGTAACATCCGTGGGTTTAAGTATCGGGATGTCAGCCCGCGCGATAAAAACAATGGCGATGAACCAGACGGCGGTCTGAGTAGTTGGTATGGCACGGCGGAATATACCGTTCCGGTGTGGAGCAAAATTCGCGCGGCGGTTTTTTATGATATCGGCGCGGTTTCTGAGACCTCTTTTGACTTTTTTGGTGCTGATATTAACTCCAGCTATGGTATCGGCGCACGTATTGACCTGCCGATGTTCCCGTTGCGGCTAGACTATGCGATTCCGCATATTACAGATAAAAGCAACGAAGGCGCTGGCGGACGATTCAGTTTCCTGCTGGGTTATTCATTTTGACCGGAAGGGTTCTTAATATGAAAAAAGTTTTATTTTTAGTCCTGACAGTTTTTTTGCTTGGCGACGTAGCCGGTGCTGCCGAGAAGATCGTTTTCATCGATCTTGAACGGGTTTTTGATGGATTTTACAAAACCCAGCTGGCTAAGGCAAAGGTCGAAGCTCAGCAGCAGGATATCGAAAAAGAAAAACAGGTGATGGTTGACGAAATGACAGCCATCAGCGGCGAAGTTGATTCCTTCAAGAAGGCGGCGCGTGATACTACGTTGACTGAAGAAATTCGCGACAGTAAGCGGCTGTTGTATGAAGAGCGCCTGCTTGCCATGCGCGCTAAACAAAAGGAAATTGAAGAATTTACAGGTCGGCGGCAACAACAGCTTCAGATTCAAGTGACTCGCATGAGCCAGACGATCATGGACGAAATTCGTCAGACGGTTGTGGATTATGCGAAAAGTGAAGGCTTGCAGGCTGTTGTGGATAATTCGTCTCGTCGCGCGGCGGTCGGGGTTTTTATTTATACGCATCCTGATCTTGAAATTACTGAGGCCATTCTTAGTGTGCTCAATAGTAAGCGGCCTGATGTGATGAAAGAGGGCGGTTTGTTCGATGAAGAAAAAAAACCGGAAAGTAAATCTGCGGAGGCTAGTGGCAAGTCATGAAACTTTCCGAAGTAGTTGAAAAGGTTGGCGGCAAGCTCGAAGGCGATGGGGGTATCAATATACTTAGTGTGGCTAGTATAACTGAAGCCGCGCAAGGAGAGATTAGTTTCATCGCCAATCCACGCTATGCATCTGAAGCTGCTGCCACAAAAGCTTCGGCGGTCATTGTATCTGAAGACTGGGAAGGTACGTGTCCGGCGGCGTTGATTCGAGCTAAGAATCCTGATGAGGCTTTTGCAAAAGTCGCAATGCTTTTTTATACGCCGCCGCCGCGTCCGGCATCAGGAATTCACCCCTCTGCCGTGGTGGCTGCTGACGTAGAGCTTGGGGAAAACGTTTCGATTGGAGCCCTGTGTGTGATTGAGGCTGGCGCAAAAATCGGAGACGGAACTGTTATTTGCCCGCAGTGTTACATTGGCCGCAAAGCAGTTCTTGGTAAAGACTGCTGGCTTTATCCGCAGGTGTCCTTGCGCGAAGAAGTGAAGATTGGCAACCGAGCTATTGTGCATAACGGAACGGTGATTGGTAGTGACGGTTTTGGTTATTCAGTCGATGGGCAAGGTATTCGCACCAAGATTCCGCAGATTGGAATTGTTGAGATTGGTGATGATGTTGAACTTGGCGCCAACGTAGCGATTGATCGCGCCCGATTTGGAAAGACTCGCATCGGTAATGGGGTGAAAATCGATAATCTGGTGCAGATTGCTCATAATGTCGTGATTGGCGATAACGTTGTTATTATTGCGCAAGTCGCTCTTGCGGGGAGTGTTCATATTGGCGACAAGGCTATCATCGCTGGGCAGGCCGGTGTTGCTGGGCACCTTCACATCGGAGTTGGCGCCATTGTTGGTGCTAAAGCAGCTGTAACTAAAGATGTTGAGCCGGGTGAGTATGTTATCGGTGTTCCGGCCATGCCTGCTGCAAAATTTAAAAGAACTCAAGCAGGACTAATGCTTCTTCCGAAACTTAAGGCGCGCGTTACTGAACTTGCAGAAAGAATCAGTAGATTAGAAGAACGCGGCTAGGCGAAACAGTTTTGTAGTAAAAAACACTAATAAAAGACAAAAATGTCTCCATAGTGGTTTTAAAATCACTTTTGAATTAAGTTTATATTAGGCGTAACCATTTGATAACTAGCCGATTGTAGTTTGTAAAATCAGGACATCGTTTTCAGGAATAGTTTTTGCTTACTAGAGGTGTAATTTTTTATACGAAGTGAATATTTTTTTGGAACTACATAATTAGGAGAAAATCAAATGGCGAACCCGACCGATATATTTGGTGAAAATGTATTCAGCATGAAAGTCATGCGCGAGCATCTGTCCGAAGAGACCGTTAAATCACTCGAGAATACAATTAAAGCTGGGAAAAGTTTAGATGCGAGCATTGCCGCTGAAGTAGCTGAAGCTATGAAGGAATGGGCGATTGCTAAGGGCGCAACGCACTATACGCATTGGTTTCAGCCTTTAACCGGTTCTACTGCAGAAAAGCATGATTCATTTATTGTTCCAGATGGCGAAGGTTCTGTGGTTTGTAAATTTTCTGGTGCCGAGTTGATTCAGGGTGAGCCCGATGCCTCTAGTTTTCCATCTGGTGGTTTGCGCGCTACATTTGAAGCTCGCGGCTACACGGGCTGGGATCCGAGCAGTCCAGCGTTCATTAAAGACAACACGCTTTGTATCCCAACGGTGTTTTGCGGCTATCATGGCGAAGCACTTGACAAAAAAACTCCGTTGCTACGTTCTATGAAGGTTCTCGACGAGCAGGCCTGCCGTCTCGGAAAACTTTTCAATGTGAAAGCTAAGCAGAAGGCGTTCGCGACACTCGGTGCTGAACAGGAATATTTTTTAATCGACGAAGAACTATATTATGCACGGCTCGATCTTCAGCAAACGGGGCGCACACTTTTTGGAAGCTGCCCCGCGAAGCACCAGCAGATGGAAGATCATTACTTTGGTGCGATTAAGACTCGCGTATTAGCTTTTATGGAAGAGTTGGATGCTGAGCTTTGGAGAATGGGTGTTCCTTCAAAAACTCGTCATAACGAAGTTGCCCCTGCTCAGTTCGAAATGGCTCCGGTGTTTGAAGAGCTCAATTTGGCTGTTGACCATAATATGATCGCCATGGAAGTGATGCGTAAGACGGCTGAAAAACATGGTCTTGTCTGCTTACTCCACGAAAAACCTTATGCGGGTGTGAACGGTTCAGGCAAGCATAACAACTGGTCTCTTTGCGGACCGGATGGCAAGAACTGGCTCTCCCCTGGCGATAATCCGCACGAAAATGCTAAGTTCATCACCATGATCTGTGCGTTAATCAAAGCCGTTGATACGCATGCTGATCTGTTGCGTTCAACGGTTGCGACGGCAGGTAATGATCATCGTTTAGGCGCTAACGAGGCACCTCCGGCGATCATTTCCATTTTCCTTGGCGAGCAACTGACGGACATTATTCAGCAGATCGAAAAGGGTGGAGCAAAGAGTTCTAAGGAAGGCGGATCAATTCACCTTGGCGTGGATACTCTGCCGACCCTGCCGCGCGGCAATACCGATCGCAACCGTACTTCGCCGTTTGCTTTTACCGGCAATAAATTCGAGTTTCGTGCCGTTGGTTCTAACCAGAGCTGTGCCGGTGCGAACGTGGTGCTCAACACGATCGTAACCGAAGCCCTCGATGAAATTTGCACACGACTCGAAGCCGATGTCAAAGCGGGTAAAGAGTTCAATGTTGCTCTGCAAGCTGTACTAGCGGGAATCATCAAGAAGCACAAACGGATTCTTTTCAATGGCGATAATTACACCGCGGAGTGGGCTGCTGAAGCCGCAAAACGTGGATTGCCGAACGTCAAGAAAACCCCAGAAGCTCTTGAAGCGCTTGCAACCCCGAAAGCGGGCAAGCTTTTCGAAAAATATGGTGTGTTGACCAAGAAAGAACTTCATTCCCGCTACGAGATCTATAAAGAAACCTATGAAAAGGTTATCGAAATCGAAGCGGGCGTCATGAAAACGATGGTTAAAACCATGATCCTTCCTGCCGTTATAGCCGCACAGGGAGAAATGGCCGCAACGATCGAAACGGTAAAAGCCTGCAAGGGCAAAACGACCGGCGCACAAGCGATGCTCAAGGCGATTTGTGACGAAACGGAAGTACTCTTCAAAGCGATTGATGTGCTGGAGAAAGCACATGGCCCAGCGAAGTTGATCGCTGCCATGGGTAAAGTTCGTCCGTCGGTTGATGCGCTCGAGAAGATGGTTCCGGAACAGTTCTGGCCAATTCCTTCCTACGCTGAAATGTTGTTCATGATGTAATTTATATCGCAACATTGAAACGAAGAAAGGCTCCCTGAGAAGGGAGCCTTTTTCCATTTGTTACGGCAGCGCTAAGGTCAGCGGCCGATAAAATGGCTTTGGCTGAAGATGTCGATTCCCAGATAGCTTTTGACAAAGTAG
>CAZTEK010000140.1:0-4477 GCA_964612095.1 uncultured Verrucomicrobiota bacterium | reverse complement strand
TGATCTGAATTCTCTTAAACCAGGCGGCTTTTGCGGCATGCTCATTTGATCCCTCATCATTTCCGATCAATCCCAATGGAACACTTCCTGCATATCGGCCCACCACTCGCCGGCGGCACAATCCGGCAGCGGCTCCTGGCAGGGTTTGCAGACCGCCCACCACTCTTGCGTGACCGGATCGGCGGCCATCTTCGCGCAGTCGGCCGCGAAATCATCACCGGTATATTCAAAATAACTGAAGAGATAGTATTTCCCGTCCGGGAGTTTTCGCAGATAGATGGAGTAATTGCTGATGTTGCACGCCGTGATCATCTTCAGCACATCCGGCCAAACGGCCGTATGGAGTTTTTTGTACTCTTCGATTTTGTCGCCATGAACACCGATTATGGAACCGTACCGTTTCATCTATTTCATACCTCCATATCAAATTTGCCGAGATTCAGTGGATAATTACCATATTCACGCACAAGCTGAATCATGTAATCATAGGTTTGCGGATCTACGTTATTCGGCATGGAGTGATCGGACTGGAAAATATACCCTCCGCCCTTCGCCGCCTGCAATTTACGCAACACTTCCTTGCGAACCTTTTCGCGATCATTGGTCTCAAGTACCTGCACATTGATGTTTCCATTAAAGCTCCAACAGTCCTGATACTGTTTTTTCAGCTCGACCACATCCAGGTGTGCTTTGGCCTCAAGCGGATTGTAGCAATCCACGCCCGCCTCGATCAGATCATCATAAATCGCGCGGGCATCTCCGCAACCATGATAAATTGTCTTCACCCCGTGCCGATGGCAGACATCACAAATGCGCTTCAATTGCGGTTTATAATACGTCCGCCACAGATCCGGTGACATGAACATTCCATGCACATAAGCCACGTCTCCCCAAATATACATTCCTTTAAGCCGTCCGCCAGCGGCCTCAATCTGTCCTTCTGCAATCCCGACCAGAAAATCCCCAATCCGTTCCACAAACTTACCGAGCCGCTCCGGATCCTCTCCCCAGCAAATCAGCGCGTTTTCCGTGCCGATAATGCGCCACAAAAACTCGTGACATTCACAGACACTGCCGAATACACAGAAATCATCTGAAACACTTTTTACCCGGTCAATCCATGCAGGCAGGCCCGACAACAGGTCATCTCCCACGCAGTTAATCTGGTCATCAATGGCTTCGAAATACCGGCGGGGATCCTTAGGATCATCAAATGTGAAGGCCTCCATCTGTTCAAAGGTTTCGGTGTCAAACCGGTCATAATGCGGCAACGGCAAATCACGACGGCGCTGAATCGTGGCTCCAAATCCGGTCTTCACCACCTTTTTCTCTTCCGAATCTTCCAGCACAGCAATCCCTGTAATATGCGGATCCATATTCGGATTAATTACAATCAGATCGAGATCCCAGTAAACATACGGGTTAAATTTCTCTCCGGCATCCGGCAGCTCTTCACGGCAGCGCCGGACAAAATTCGTCCAGAAAAATTCTCCTACCGGAATACGATCCGGCTCCTGACGGTTCAGTGCTTTTAAAACCCGCTCTGTTTTTTCTTTTGCTCTATTCATTTATGAACTCCAGCTTTTATCCGCGAAACAATTCGCTCAATACTGCCCGTATTTTCGTACCGCATCCGCCATCGCCAGCATATTTTCCACCGGCGTTTCATCCAGCACCCAGTCGTGGCTTGCCCCGGCAATATATCCGCCGCCGGGCATCATGATTTCCAACACCTTTCGGACATCCTGTTCCACTCTTTGCGGTGCACCCTTAATCAAGGTGTGGTGAGAATCCACTGCCCCATTAAGGACAATTCTTCTGCCATACGCTTTCTTCAACTCATTCAAATCCATTCCATGGCAGTCCGGCTGTAATGCGTGCAACGCATCCAGCCCGATATCAATGAGCCGGGGAATCAGCGGATAAATTCCTCCGCAACAATGCAACTGTACTTTAAGCCCGTAGTTATGCCCCAAATCTATCAATCGTTTCAGATGGGGCGCGAGGAACCGGTCAAAAAGTTCAGGACCCATGAGCGGCCCGGTCTGACTTCCCAAATCATTTCCAATAAAAAAAATATCAATCAAATCCCCGGCTTCCTCAAAAATCCGACGGCTTGATTCTGCGTAGAAGTCGACAATGTGCCCGAAAACCTCATCCACCAGCTCCGGATCCTCGTACATTTTGATGTAAAGGTTCTCCATTCCCAGCAGATCGATTGCATCATGCCAGAATGGCGACCAGTCGCCGCCGAGAATGGCATACTCGTCGCTCCACAGAGCTGCCTGCCGGCGTAATGTGGAAACATCTACGCATGCCGGATCCGGCCAGGCATACTTACATATTGCAGCCATATCCGCATCCGCCAAAGGATGTCCGGACGGCTGCCCGTATCCCTGCCCCATGCGCTCCACACCAAATACTGTCCGGCAAATGACTCCTTCGGGCAACGGCTTTTTCGGAAGATTATATGAAGCATAGATCCGACGAAAATCATCCCCCATACGAATCCGCAACGATTCTTCATCCTTCAGCCCGGTATGATGAAGGGCCTTGGCGATAAACTCGGTAGAAAGCCCATGCCACATGGGAACTCGATCCGGAAGTTGTCCGTTGAACACCGCTCTTACACGTTCCTTTGATGTCATCTTTATCATTCTCCTCTTATCGTTTAGCGGCGCAGCGCTCCGCCTCTTCTATGGCAATCCGAGACCATTCCCACAAACGTTGCGGTTTATAGCGAACCGTAGAAACATCTTTCATGATCAGCTCGACTTGGCACCGCCCCTCTGTTGCGTCCAGAAAATCGCGGATCTCTTTGCGCGCCCGTTCCGGATGCCAGTTATCCTCAGCAAGAATCGCTGGATTCGGCTTGCGGCTGAGCACATACCTGCCGCCCAGTTCTTCCACGGCCCGCTTCGTTTTACACCACGGACTGACCGACACCTTGCGTAAGTTCGGTATCCGCTTCAGCAGATCCGCCTTGCCGTCAAGCGGCTCGCAGCAACCGTAATAGTTAAGCCCCCAGCGCTCCATCCAGCGAATGTCATGCTGCACGGCAAACTCCCAATGAAATTCGGGAGACACTTCAGAAAAAATCTGCGCGTTGGAACAGCCCCACATATTGTGCGGTTTGACTGCATCCGGATTAAAATCCGAACCGGGCAGGTCTTGGGTGTATCCATAGCCTCCGGAACCAATACGCGTGTTATCACAATCCAGAGACAACAGATTCTGCTCAACAAACTGATCGAGCTCGACCATCCAGGCATCTACCATACGGCTCACTGCGGCATGAACAAGGTCCGGGTTTTCATACATCATCATCATGGCCTGCTCAACACCGGTCCAGCGGATCAAAAAATCCCACGGTGTAAACCAGATGTGCGTTTGGCCCTGTGTGCGAACCGGCATCAAATCGCCAAATACATCACAAGCTGCCTGATAGCGATACTCGGTGGCCTTTTCATTATGGGTTACAACCGGCATCTTAATTTTTTCGAGGTCGTCAAACGTCTCAATCTGCACGTTGAAGTGCCGTGAAACAATCTCACTGGACTCATCGGTTTTTGCCAGCTCCACCTCTTCCATGATGCCGAAATCCGTACTGTGCACCGCCATGGGAACCGCATAAAAATCGTTGACGACCATATGGCCGGGCATGTGCTTCCACTGATAAAGCGTGCGCCGGATTTCCCGCTCCTGATCGCGGGCCCACGGGTGTACGGCTTGTAAAGTAAGTTCATCATTAACGTTCATCTCATGCCACGGGATTTCGTTAATCCAAACGGCCGGGCGATCTGCCCGCATATCGTTCAGCCGGCACCAAAGCGCCGCATTTTCTTTCTGAACCGGCAGCGCGGCAATTTCCGCCAATTGGCCACCCAGCCGCCTCAGCACTTCTTTATCATTTGAAGAAAGGATGATTTCTTCCGCCTGAACCGGCGCCTCATAATGACTTGGATCGTGTAACATTCTGTAATCTCCCCTTAATCAAAAATCATCCCAATGTGTTGCCGATTACGATAAGAACAATTGCGGCCAGAAGCAGTGTCTGTCCGACTATCATTACGATCATCGGCTTTCCTTTTCCCTCTTTCCATTCACCGCTAAAGACTCCCCAGCAGTTTGAAACCAGCACGCAAAGTCCCATATAAATTCCCCAGCCGGCAGATGTGCCCAAGCTACCCATAAGGAGAGCTCCCCGTCCGTAGACAAACAACGAGAAAAACCAAAGTGCGCCCATCAACATTGCAAGTGGCCAATGAAAGCGGGTCCCGGACTCGCTGTATTTTTTCCAGGTCCGGTTTTTAAAAAGAAGGAAGCTGCAATAACCCAAATTAGCCGCGAATCCACCGAATAGAGCAAGGGCCCAGATCGGATCCGCCAGAGCTCCGGCCGATGCACCGGCCTGTGCCGCCGAATCACTGATCTTTCCCCCGAAAGCAAAGGCGAAATTAATCATCGAATTGAAAAC
>CAZTEK010000139.1:0-4479 GCA_964612095.1 uncultured Verrucomicrobiota bacterium | reverse complement strand
TGATTTCTAATTTGAGCAGATCATGCAGTGCGGCTACAATGCGAAAAAGCGGAGAGAAATGCTATGAAACTAAAAAATATTATTTCAGTTCTGGGCGTGATGCTGTTCTTGGGGTGTTCTTCAGTGACGACGCAGCGTGCGATGGTGGTGGATGGGCTCATAAAAAATGCTTCACTTGGGTTTTCAGGATTCACCTTTGAGATTCCACAGGGGTTTGAGATTTATAACCCGGCGGCAAAGAATCCAGCCGAGTACAATGAACTGCAACGCATGGCTATTCGTATCTATGATCTCAATAAAACCTGGCATCCGCGCGATGACGAACTATTTTACGAAGGCTTTCTGCTCATGTCGGATCACGCCTGCTTTTTATTGATGACCCTTAAATACGATTATGCGTTGCGAAATGAGGGTTCGCCGTTTTCAGGCCAGAGCGTCAGTAATTGGCAGTTGATGCCGCTTTATAATGTGACGGCAAACCGTTTGGTTGAACTAGGAGCAAATCGCATGTCGGCTGTTCATACGCGTGGTTATGCGTATGAGCAAAAGGGCTGGTATTACGACAATCCGAAAAACAACCGGATGCCGTTCAATTATGAGGCTTGCAAAGTAACGGGTAATAATCGCGATCGTTACATTCTGATGGGTTTCGCATTGCCCGAGCACGCCGAAGCGCTTACCGCGCCGATGAAGCAGATGCTTGATAAACTGCAACTGTGACCCTGACTAGATCGCAGACACTGGTCTAATAGGTAGCGCTGCGATCATAGAGGCTATTCTAAATTGGTACCGAAACGGCTAAACTATAGTTCACTTACGGCTGAGGCCCGGCTGATGGTGGGCCGGTTTGGTGTTTCTTCAAAGCCGGCGCGTTGAATCAAGTATGTTCATCTGAAGTCGGGTAAAACAGGGTTGAACTTACCGCTGATATTCTGAATACTCCCGCGCAATGTCTGAAACATCCACAACCGTGCGGAAACCTCTTTGCGTCGATCTCGACGGAACATTAGTTAAGACAGATACCTTTGCTCAGGCGCTGTTGCTACTCATCCGTACGCGTCCCGCCGCGCTGTTTTCTATTCCGGGCTGGGCGGCCGACGGGCTGGCCGCTTTCAAACGGTGCGTCGCGCAGGAAATCCAACTTGATCCCGCAGCACTGCCGTACCACGCCGAACTGCTCGCGTTTCTGAAAAGTGAACACGCAAAAGGGCGCGAGCTGTTTCTGGTCACGGCCTCAGATGAAGCTCCGGCCCGCGCCGTGGCGGCGCACGTTGGTCTTTTTTCTGACGTGATGGCCAGCGACGGCGTTATTAATCTCAAAGCGACCCGCAAACGCGACGCGCTCGTCGCCCGCTTCGGCGAAAAGGGCTTTGATTATGCTGGCAACTCCACCGACGACCTTGCGGTCTGGGAAGTCGCCGCCGAAATCATCGTTGTTAACCCCTGCACGCCGGTGCGCCGTGCGCTCAAAAACAGTTCGGCGCTGATTTTTGAAGACCGTCCGGCGAAACTGAAAACTTGGCTGAAGGCTTTACGCGTTCATCAGTGGACCAAAAATGTGCTGGTTTTTCTGCCGATGTTGCTGGCGCACGAACTGACCACGCCGGCACTCTACGTCAAAGCCGTGCTGGCTTTCTTTGCCTTCAGTTTCGCGGCATCGGCGATCTATGTATTTAACGATTTGTTCGACCTGCATGCGGATCAGCACCATCCGCGTAAAAAGAACCGCCCGTTTGCGGCGGGAAATTTGAGCCTGATGGCTGCCGCCGTCGCCGCGCCGGTACTGGTGTTGGCCGCGCTGGGGACCGCGCAACTATTGCCCGCAGCCTTCACCGGTGTATTACTAATTTATTTGGTTATTACCACACTCTATTCGTGGCGGCTTAAACAGCTCGCTCTACTCGACGTAATGACGCTGGCTGGGCTTTACGCCATCCGCATTTTTGCGGGCACGGCGGCGTATGGGGTTGAAACCTCAACGTGGTTAATCGCTCTTTCCATTTTTCTTTTCTTCAGTTTGGCAATGGTTAAACGCTACGCCGAATTGCGCGAAGCATCGCAGGGACACTCCGGTGCGGTACGCGTGCGCGGTCGCGGGTACTGCGAAGCCGACCTGCCGTTGTTGGCCGGGTTCGGTGCAGGGAGTGGCTGTATTTCTGTGCTGGTGCTCGCTCTTTATATTAACAGCGACAAGGTGGTTCAGTTTTATCGTCATCCCGCTTTGCTTTGGCTGCTCTGCCCGTTGCTACTTTACTGGATTGCTCGTGTCTGGTTGCTGGCTAGCCGCGGCGAATTGTCGGACGATCCACTCGACTTTGCCGCCCGCGACCCGCAAACGTGGATTATCGGAGCACTGAGTGCTGTCGTTTTAATTTTGGGAACTGTTCTATGAAACCAACTCTCGTGATTATGGCTGCCGGAATCGGAAGCCGTTACGGCGGACTCAAACAAATCGATCCGGTCGGCCCGTCCGGCGAAATCGTTCTCGATTATTCGGTGTACGACGCCATCCAGGCCGGATTCGGGAAAGTGGTTTTCATCATTCGACCCGACATCGAAGAAGCCTTCAAAGAAGTTGTTGGGATGAAACTCGATGGACGGATTGAGGTCGAATACGTTTTCCAAACCTTGGACAACGTTCCGTCTGGGTTTTCCGTTTCTGCCGGACGCACCAAACCGTGGGGCACTGGACAGGCGGTACTGATGGCCGCACCGGTTGTTCATGAGCCGTTTGCTGTCATCAATGCCGATGACTTTTATGGCCGCGAATCCTTCCGTATTGTCGCCGAGCGGCTGAAAACTGTGGATGTGAACAGCGCCGATTTCTGCATGGCGGGGTTCTATATTAAAAATACGCTCTCTGAACACGGCGGCGTCGCACGTGGGTATTGTGATGTGCGAAACGGAAAACTTCAGCATATCGTCGAGCGCTATAACATTGAGCGTAAGCCGGACGGCGTGATCCGCTATGACGGCGGGGAAATGGTCGACGACGATATGGTTTCGATGAACACCTGGGGCTTCACGCCGCGACTGTTTGAATTTCTGGAGCGCGGCTTTGAGGATTTTCTTGCGCACAAAGGAACCGAACTCAAAAGTGAGTTCTACCTGCTCGAAGTGGTGGATGGCATGATCCAACGCGGCGACGCGAAAGTCGATGTTTTGCCGACCGGTGAAAAATGGATGGGTGTCACCTACGCCGCCGACAAACCGGAAGTCATGTCCGGTATTCGCGCGCTTATTGACGCCGGAATATATCCGTCCAATCTTTGGGCGTAATCAGGCGGTGAACAAATTATGGGAGACTGTTTTTCTTATGAAAGCGATCCTGCCGCATTTCATAAAAACCGGATTATTAACTTGGACTGTTCTTATTGGCGGCTTTGCCGTATGTCAGGCGGCTGATGACAGACCGGAATGGGCGTTGCCTTCACAGGAAGTCGTCACCGTAAAACTCGATTGGCATGATGCCAAGCGTGGTCGCGATGTGCCGGTAAAAATTTATTTTCCGAAAGACGGATGGGTACCTTTCCCGGTCATCATTTTTTCGCACGGACTTGGCGGGACGCGGGACGACTACGAATATCTCGGCAGATATTGGGCCGGATGCGGGTACGTCAGTGTGCATATGCAACATATCGGCAGTGATGACAGCGTGTGGAAAGATGTGCCGCCCGAAAAGCGTGCCAAGGCGATGCAACGTGCCGCAGAAAAACTTTCCAATGCACTGAACCGTCCGCTGGATGGACAGTTTGTGATCGACCAGATGGAAAAGCTCAACGCGGATAAAACCTCTCCACTGAAGGGGCGGCTCGATCTTAATGCGATGGCTGTAGCCGGCCATTCATTTGGTGGTTACACCACGCTGGCGCTGGCCGGACAGACCTTTATTGCGCGGATCGGTTTAACGAAGCGCTACGACGAGCCGCGTATCAAAGCCGCCATTCAGATGAGCGGGCCGGCGCCGGACGGACGGCGCGAGCTGGACAAGGCCTTCGGCTCCATCACGATTCCGGTAATGCACATGACCGGCACGAAGGATTACCTTGAGATTTTTCCGCAGACCAGCGCCGCAGACCGGCGCATCCCTTATGATCATATGAGCAATTCGGAGACATGTCTCGTGATCTTCAATGGCGGCGATCATGCGATCTTTTCCGGTCGCGGGCGGCTGGCCGCGCCGGAAAAAATTGCACAGGATGATGCCTTTCAAAAACTCATCTGCGTAAGCACTACGGCCTTCTGGAACGCTTACCTCAAAGGTAATGCCGAGGCGAGGCAGTGGCTTCTCTCGGGCGGTTGCGAAAAGATGCTTGGCGGACTGGCAACTTTTGAGCACAAGGCTCCCGGATCCGCCGAGGGCAAATGACGTACATTCTCGGTGCACAGAATTTATAAACGGCTATGGCGTGGACACTCAGCCTGTTTTGCCGACAAACCCGAAGTCATGTCCGGTATTCGCGCGCTTATTGACGCCGG
>CAZTEK010000138.1:0-4506 GCA_964612095.1 uncultured Verrucomicrobiota bacterium | reverse complement strand
TCGAACGGGCTGATGACCAGCAGGCGCGGCTCGGGAGTTGAAATATTGGCGATGTCGCGCAGGCGGGTGGCGGTGCCGTAATATTCGACGGTGATGTTTTCCACCAGACTGGGGCTTGCCTTGCCGGTGCGCAGTCCGCTCAGGTCGTGATGAAGAAATTCAACGCACTTGTCCATTCTCTCTTCGGCAGCCAGTAGTACTTCGATACTTGATTCCATAATCTTCTCCTTGAACTTAGTGACAGACCAATGTTCCGGCGTTTTCGCCGCGGAAGGCGCGTAGGATTTCGCCTTCCTTAAAAAAGTCGAAAACGACGATCGGAATATTATTTTCCATGCAAAGTGAAAATGCGGCGGCGTCCATGACTTTGAGCTGTTTGCTCAGTGCTTCGCCGTAAGAAATTTTTTCATAGCGGGTGGCGGTTTTGTCTTTCATCGGGTCGGCGGTGTAGATGCCGTCGACCTTGGTGGCTTTCATCAGGACGTCGGCCCCGATTTCGGATGCACGCAGTGCGGCGGCGCTATCGGTGGTGAAGTAGGGGTTGCCGGTGCCAGCGCCAAAGATGACAACGCGGCCTTTTTCGAGGTGGCGCATCGCTTTGCGGCGAATAAAGGGTTCGGCGACGGAGGGCATGCTGATGGCGGTCATGACGCGTGTTTGGATGTCCACATTTTCGAGGGCCGATTGGAGAGCTAGCGAGTTGATCACGGTGGCAAGCATGCCCATGTGGTCGCCGGTGGTGCGGTCGGTTCCACCTGCTTCGCCTGCAAGTCCGCGGAAGATGTTGCCACCGCCAACGACTACGGCGATTTCTGCACCTGCATCGATGAGTTGTTTAAATTGCCGCCCGATGGAGGCTAGTATGGCAGGATCAATGCTAAGACCTTTTTCTTTGTTCTGAAGTGCTTCGCCGCTGAGTTTGAGCAAAATACGTTTATACTTCATAGAGTTCCTCTCGAATGATGTGGCACCATAAAAAATTCGCGTCCAAGTGTAAATTTACAATGTTTGGAAAATCATTTCTTGATGCGGGTTTTTAGATCGATAGCGGGTTGGTAGTTGGGTTGCTGTTTGAGTACGATTTCAAGTTCACGCAGGGCTCGGTCGTTGTGCCCTAGTCGGTATTCCGCCAGTGCGCTGTTGTATCGTGCACCGGTAAAGGTTGGGTTGAGTTGTACTGCCCGCGCAAAGGCATCTGACGCCAGTTCCATTCGGTTTGCGGCGTAGTAGGATAGGCCTAGGTTGTAGAAGGCCTGTTCGTAGGTATCATCTTCTTCGACGGCTTTGATGTACCAGCGGATGGCGTTGTCGAAGTCGCTTTTCTTCTGGTAAGCCAGTGCTTTTTCGAAATTTTTGTCCGCGTTAATACGGTTTGGATTGCGCGGCGGGGTAAAGGCTAGTTTTTCGCCGCTATTTCCTTCAGCGATGGACTGCAGTTGGGCGCGGGCTTGTGCGGCGAAAGGATCAGTTTGGGGTGTTTTGCTGAGGTAAAGTTCAAACCAGCGTTTAGCTTCAGTTTGGTTTTTTAGCCAATAGCGGTGGATGGATGCTATGTTGAAAAGGGCCGGGGTGTAGTCCGGAAATTGTTTTACAACGGCTTGCAGTCTTTTTAGTGCAGTCTCAGCACCAGCGGTATGTAGTTCGGCGACCGCCAGTGCGGTTTGTAGGCAAGGATCTTTTGGAGTGCGTCCGAGTGCACGGTTGAGATGGTGTACGGCATCTTCCCAGCGTTGATTTTTTACGTAGATGACACCGGCGAAAGCGAGCGGACGAGGATCGTCGGATTGAATTAGTGAGGCTTCGCGGAAGGCGCGTTCGGCGGCTGAGAAATCGTTTTGTGAGCTCAGTGCAACGCCAAGGTTGCAAAGTACATCGTATTGTCCGGCATCCATGCGGATGCTTTCATTGAAGGCATCGACGGCATCTTTTGTATTGCCCATTTCCCAGAGAAGCATGCCGAGCCGATTATAGGCCTCTGTATTTTCAGCGCTTCCCGTGCGACTGCGGATTGATTTTTCGAGCAGGGCTCGGGCACGGGCGAGGTTGCCATTGCTCCATTCGGCCAGTGCTTTGTGATAGAGTTTTTCACCTGGCTTGCGTTCACAACCAAAAAACAGGGCGCTTGCCACCAGGGTGATTAAAATCCAATGAAGCCAGTTTTTGTTCATGCTAGACCTTTTAACCAGACCGTTCGTGTGCGTGGTCCATCAAATTCGCAAAAATAGATGCTCTGCCAAGTGCCGAGCAGAAGTTTTTCATTTTTCACAATCACTTGTGCTGAGGAGCCCATCAGGCTGGCTTTTACGTGTGCGGCGGTATTGCCTTCGTTGTGGCGGTAGTTTTCGCTCCAAGGCACCATACGGTCGAGCACGGTTTCCAGATCAGCGGTCACGTCGGGGTCGGCGTTTTCGTTGATAGTGATGCCGGCTGTGGTGTGCGGAATAAAAATGGTGATGAGCCCATCTTTCATCCCTTTGCGCGTAGCAAACTGTTGTACGGCAAAGGTGATGTCGATGAAATCGGTGCGGGATTTTGACTGGACGGTGATCTCATTCATGCTTAGCCTGCACTTTAATCATCCGGCTATTTGATGCCAGTTAAATTATGTAAAAAACAGGAACCGATTATGCAAAAGCTTTATCCGCTTCGTTTTAAACCTGTATATAAAAATTACATTTGGGGCGGGAATCGTATTCCGGAGCTGTATCAGCGCGGCGAACCGGCGGGTGTTTATGCTGAGTCGTGGGAAATTTCCACTCATCCGGACGGGATGACGGTTATCGTTAATGGCTCGTTAGCTGGAAAAACCCTGCGGGATATCCTTCCTGAGTATAAAACAACATTGCTTGGCACAAACGTTAAAGGGGGTGACTTTCCTCTGCTCATCAAGCTGATTGATGCACGTGATGTGCTCAGTGTGCAGGTGCATCCGAATGACGGTAATGCAGCCGCTGTTAGTGGAGAACCAAAGACGGAAATGTGGTATTTCCTTGAAGGCGACGGGTCGGCGCAAGTTTACTGCGGTCTAAAATCAGGAATCGGTAAAACAGAGTTTCTCAAGGCGATGGAAGAAAAAGCTTTTGCCGATATATTACAAAAGGTTCCGGCGAGGAAAGGTGAGGCGGTTTTTGTACCCGGCGGATGCGTCCATGCGATTGATAAGGGGTGCCTAATCCTTGAAATTCAGCAGAATTCTAATACGACTTATCGCATTTACGATTGGGATCGGGTTGGTGCGGATGGCAAACCACGCGAAGTGCATATTGATAAAGCGTTGAAAGTCATCGATTGGGAAAATAACGGCGACCCGCGGTGTAAGATCAGCGGGACAACGGTTCAGAACTGTGAATATTTCCGGCTCGACCGCTTTGCGTTGAAAGTGGCGAAAGATTTTCCGATGACCGGAAAAACATTCCATGCGTTGTTTGTTGCTGAAGGCTCTGGGGAAATTGTGTGGGATGCTGGCGAAGAAAAATTGTCTACTGGGCAGTCGTGGCTCGTGCCCGCTTCGCTTGGCAACTACACCGTGTGTCCTGACCGTTCTGGGCTGACGTTGTTAAGCGTCACAATTCCGTAAAACTCCGGAGCCTAAAAAAGAGCCACTTTCGTGGCTCTTTTTCGTATCCTCATCAGCAAAGATTACTGCTTCGCGTTTTTACGTTTAATTAGGAAGAAGATTAGTCCTGCGATTGCAACAATCGCGCCGCCGATTACAACCCAAGGCAGACCCTGCTTTTTCTCTGTCGCGTCTGTTGTTACAGCCCGCGAAGTCGTATCAGCAGCTACTATTTCAGGCGCTACCGGTGGAGGCGGAACGGCTTCGAGGATTATCGTGACTTCCTTGTCAGCACCGGTAAGAGTGGCTGTCTTGGCAATGAAGCCTTCTTTGCGCAGTTCAACAACAGTATCTTTTTCAATCAGTTGTTCGATTGGGGCGATGCCAACAGATTTGCCATCAACAACCACTTCAGCACCAGCAGGCTGGCTATTGATCATGACATAGGGCATGGCCTTGAGTGCAACATTGACTTGTGTGGGTGATTCAGTCGAAAGGGTGATGTTTTGTGGGTAATAGCGATTGGCGCGAACTTCCAGAGCAGTTTCTTCACCAACAGCAAATTTTTGTGGGGCTTTTCCTATAAGACTGTTGGCGCGGTATATCTGTGAATCCGTTGGAGTCGCTACGACGGTGACAATGGGGAAGGGTCGCAGTTGAATCGAAATCTCATACGGTGGCGCACCAGTCAGCGTGCCTGATTTGGTGAAGTATCCGGGTTTGCGTAATTCGAACGTGCGGGGCGTTGAAATTTCTTCGCGGACCGGTGCGACACCGATGAGGTTTCCATTTTCATAGACTTCGACTCCAGTTGGAACCGCGGAAATGGTGACAATGGGGCGACGCTCAAGCTTGACGATGATCGGATCGGGAGCACTCAGTCCGACGGTGATAGTCTGGTCGTAGTAGTCTGCTTTCTTCAGTGTGTAGGAGCGCTCTTTGTCATAAAC
>CAZTEK010000137.1:0-4519 GCA_964612095.1 uncultured Verrucomicrobiota bacterium | reverse complement strand
ACTGTCGAATCACAGCCGCCGCTTTATCCGGCTGCCGCGCCGATTCAAATGGGCCGGGTAAAACTAGCTCAGAGTACACACCGTCCGCCAAGGCAACCAGTTTCATATTCTCCACACATTGGAAAACGCCGATATCAACTGGGCGCCGCTGACGAAACTGTCCGGGGCGCGGCGCAGTAAATTCGTAGCGCTGGCGAACAGCCTGTGAATAAGAACAATAAACCGGAGCACCGATTTCGAGTCGCGGCGCATCGGGCGGAAGTTTAAGCGCGATCTCCGCGTCCGCTGGCAGTTCAAACCGGCGTTTTGATTCCGGATCGGAAGCCAGCCGCATTTCATCGGCGGCAAAGCCGAACGATGTTTTGAGTTTTAAGCCGTCATGTTTCTGCAAGGCGCGATTGCTATGTAAAATCAGCCAGGTACCGGACACAGACTTGACGGTTCCAATCAGCGCACCGCGATGTCCATCGTTGATTGGATCAACCGGGCTGGTTTCTGAATTTTCAAGATAAAGGTCGGTGGAGGGCCGTCCGAAAATGGTCTGAATATCCGCCAGCCACTGCGCAGAATTCTCCGTATCGCCATCCAGCGACTTGCGATAGAAATCAGTGACCGCGGCGACGTAAAGCGGACTCTTCATGCGGCCTTCGATTTTGAGCGAAGCCACTCCGGCAGAAATGATCTCCGGCAGATATTCAGCGGCAGAAAAATCTTTCATCGAAAGTGGAAGCGTCTGTTTTCCGTTACTTTCAAACGGCTGGCGGCAACAATAAGCACAGCGTCCGCGGTTGCCGCTACGACCGATCCTGTGCGATGAAAAAAGGCAAAGTCCGCTGTAGGAATAACAGAGTGCGCCATGAATAAACGTTTCCGTTTCGATTCCGCAGTTCCGGCTGATCTGCGCGATTTCTTTCAGACTCAGTTCGCGTGCCAGCACGACGCGCTTGAAGCCAAGCGACGCAAGATGTCTGGCGCCTTCCAGGTTATGGACCGCCAGTTGCGTGCTGGCATGCAGAGGGAGCTTCGGAAAGTTTTTTTGAATAAGCCGGACAACGCCCATGTCCTGCACGATCACACCGTCAGCGTTCAAATCGCGAATCAGCGCGAGCATTTCCAGCACATCGTTGAGTTCACGTTGCTGAACGAGCGTATTGAAGGTGACGTAGACACGGCGTCCCAGGTGGTGCGCATAGCCAATCAGTTCGTCGAGCGCTTCAGGCGAAAAATTACCAGCTTCGGCGCGGGCGGAAAAACGCGGCAGCCCGGCGTAGACGGCATCCGCGCCGTACGCTAACGCGGCCCACGCCGATTCGGGCGTTCCGGCGGGCGCTAAAATTTCTGGACGTTGTTTGTTCAAGCGGCCCGAACGCTATCCTGCCGCCGCCGCTTCTTCAAGGCTGGGTTACCCGAAGCCTGTAAAAAGCTTTTTCCTGCGTGTTCGTGACCGTAATCGCAGAATTGGTTCCGGCGCCCCACACGCGGTTGGTGTGCGCCGCGATCCAAACAACATTCGTGGCCGCCAGATCGTTCGTGGTATAGAAAACTTGATACTGCCGCGTCGTGCTGCCGGTGAAATAAACAGTCTGAACCTCCGAAGCCATAAACCCGTTCATCTCAAAAAAAGATGCCTCATTCGTCGGGTTGGTATCCGCCAGATATTCCTCGAAATTGGTGAAATCATCGCCGTCGTTGTCAGCAGAAGCCGTCAGCCCAGTCGTTGTTCCATATTGCTGTTCCCAGTAATTGGGAATGCCGTCGCCGTCGAGATCACCTGCCGGATTCATGACGTTTGTTGCCCAGCTTGCGTAAGCAGGAACTGAGATCGCAAATAATCCGGTCAAATTGATCGGCCCCCCGTACCGAACCGTATTGATACCGGCAAGCTTCCAAACACCGACATCGTTCACAAATGTTCCGCCGCCAGAATCGCGAACCCCGACCCCTGCTTCGCACGTTGTGCTCGAAAACGTGAATAATATCTGAATCCCGTCGTTATAGGTCATGCCCGTTGCTCCCGCTACATCATAATCAGCAGTAGTCGGAGCATCTATTTTATTACTGCCCCAGCGCTTGATCCCATTCCCAAATCCGCTATCTGTGTAATAATCAGTTACTGCATTATAAACCGACCCAGTGGTTCCAAATCCCACCAAAACCGCACTCAGTCTTTTATCCGTTGGAAAGGTCCGAGTCGGAAATGTACCGGTATAAAGCGGATAGTATCCCGGGAACACTTTATCGAAACGAACCAGTGCGAGATCTGCTTTATTGGTATGAGCCGGGTCATCTTCTGCACGGTGAAAAACTATTTCCCGCTGATAATAGTTGGTGCCGTTTATATTTAACGTGGTCGAAAAAGAATCATCAGCCACATGCGCCGCAGTCAATAACCAGTTCGATCCAACAGCGACTCCGGAACTTCCCTGATAGTTATAAACGTAATCCCAGTTAACGTTCCACGAACCGGTTGGCGGATTGGTTGCGACTGAATAATTCGAAACAATAATCGCCGTCGCCGGACCGGCCATCAGCAGAGACAGCACAATGACGACACGCAACCTCACTGGTACATATACCTCAGTCGCTTGATGACACCGAAAACGATACCGACGCCGACGAGCAGAATTCCTGTCGAGGGTTCCGGAATCGTTTGACCAATCTGGTCACGGTAAGTCGCCAGATCGGCCATATAGGTCTCGTCTCCGAAAACGGATGTACCTGCCGGCTGTCCGGAATACGTTCCTACCGTTAGCATGATACCGGCGAGTTGCCAACTGTTGGTTGTTCCGATAAAAACGCCGCCGCCGGAATCATAGGTTGCGCCTTGCGCTTCACCGGAAACGTTATCAAAATCGGTATAAAATGCTGCATTGGTACAGCTGTTTGTAATTCCTTGATTGACCCATGAATAGCTCACCAACCCTGACACCTCTGCTTCATTTGAACCCCATCGCTTGGTGGTGCCCGAGCTCCATTTATACCCCGAATAGGTCATTCCGGTTTGATTGGTTTCCACCCAGCTTGAACTCCAGTAAGTGAGATTTGATGCCCGGTTGAGACCATTCCCGATCATCGTCAACGCAGTACCCGGCGCAGGCGTTCCATTGGCAATACTCAAAGACGGCAATCCAGAGATACTGTTTGTCACCTTGAACATCACCAAATCGGCCTTACTACCCGTGCTGTTCGTAATTCTAGTCCAACTGGAAGTATTTATGGTGTAAGATGTAGCATTCAGTACAACCCCAGTAGGGTTATCAAAACTTTTAACATGATACGCCGTAATAAACCATGAATTACCTAAATAAGTAACACTGGAAGGCGCGCCATTTGCGGCAGAAATCCGTCCGACATAATCCCAGCCGATCACGCCAGATCCATTAGTATTTTCTGAGCCATTGCCACCAGCAATAATCACAGCCCAGACCTCTGAACTAAAAAACAGCATCGTTAAAAAAAGATTTATTTTGTTTTTCATCAACTTGATTGTACGAAAAACCCGTAAAAACTCAAACAAATTTAGGTTCCACGAAGACCGGCGGATGCATGTAGAGCGGCTCCAGCGTTTCGGATTCGGCCTGTGCGGATGCCAGCTCGGCAACGTGGCGCGCCAACGGGAAACGGGGACTGCCAATATTCGGGAAATATTGAGTCAGCCGTTCGGCCTCCGGACTAACCACCAGCGCTCCTTCCGGTACAATCAGTTCTTCATAGGGAACAAGCTTCCAGTCTTGAACTAAAGACAGGCTGGAAGCCTGTCCTACTTTAAAAAGTCCGTACCACACCTGCCCGCGGCGGGCATCGCCGACAACGGCAATCTGCTTTGCATCAGTTTCGTGCGCGACGGCCAGCGCCAGAGCCGCGCCGCTGCTGACGGCGCGTACTTCGGTTTTGTTCGGCAAGGCCAGCGCCTGAGCGACGGCAAAGGCCATCCGCATGCCGGAAAAAGATCCCGGCCCGCGCCCAACGGCATAAAGCGAGATATCGCCATACGATGTATGAGTTTCCTGCAAAAGATTTTCCAGAGTTCGGAAAAGAATATTGTGACGAACGTTTTCGCCGATCCACGTCTTTTCGGCCAGCAACGCGCCGTCTTTGAGCAACGCCACACTGCCCTGCCGTGATGAACATTCTATACCTAAAGTAATCATATTTTTCAGACCGGATAACAGGATGAACAGGATAAAGATCTTTAACATCCAGTCGATCCTGTAATCCTGTCAAAATTTTTACAGAAAGGGGTCGTCTACAATTTCTATGGTGCGCTGCTCTTCGCGGTCACCGCGCTCAAGCCGAATATGAATAGTTGAAGGCGGTAGCAGTTCGGCGGCACGCTCAGCCCACTCAATAACGGTGATACCATCCGCTTCCAGATATTCGTTAAAGCCGAGATCGAACGCTTCTTCAGGGCCGCCCAGTCGATAAAGATCAATGTGATGAAACGGTACCGTTCCACGGTATTCGCTAATGATGGTATACGTCGGGCTACAAACCGGTTCTTTAACGCCTGCGGCCTGCG
>CAZTEK010000136.1:0-4579 GCA_964612095.1 uncultured Verrucomicrobiota bacterium | reverse complement strand
GCGGAATTTCAATTTCGGCCTGATCGCTCAGCAACACCGTTTTACAGGCGCGCGCTTCAAGTGTTTCGTATGCGGCAACCACGGTTTCCGTATCACCAATCCGATAACGTCCGGGCCCAAGCTTCACAAGACAACCCTTACAGGCGCCCTGCCCGCCGCATTGCATGTTTAATGGGAAACCAGCTTCAGCAGCCAACGTTGAAAGTGGAACCTCTTTACGAGTTATTGCTACGCCGTGCTGTCCATTGGATTTAAAAACTATGCTCATATTGCTATATACCATACGGATTCACCGCGAAACCGAATAGATAAATGGCAGATTTTTTAAAACGATCTTGCTTCATCTGTTCGGCAAGTTTGCAGACGCTCCGCAATTTCGGCGCTGCCGCCGATCCAGTCGGCGGTGGTCTGATGGGAAACTAGCGCGGGGCTGTGATAGACTTGTCCGGAGGCGATTTCCAGTCGTACCCAGCCTTGATCGGTACAAAAAACACCTTTTAATCGGTCGAGTTGCGGCGCGAGTTTTTCAAATAATTCTAATAATGCCGACAAACTGAACGTGTCTTTTGACCGGAAAGTCCCGGCATATGGCAGTTCGCCGTGATGATGATGTCCGTGCGGTAAAGAT
This sequence comes from uncultured Verrucomicrobiota bacterium, assembly GCA_964612095.1. Classification (GTDB taxonomy): domain Bacteria; phylum Verrucomicrobiota; class Kiritimatiellia; order Kiritimatiellales; family Tichowtungiaceae; genus Tichowtungia. Next base: position 3,951 of record CAZTEK010000136.1, on the reverse strand, counting down.
CGAACGGAACCGCGCAGTTCAAAAATTTCCGGCGGCAGGTTGCCGTAAGCGGTTTTGACGATTCTCAGCTTCGGCGGATTCCATTGTTCCAGACATTGGAAAAACTGTTCGACGGCTTCGGGCGGCGCAAGGTCGCAACGGTTGGCGACGACGATGTCGGCGCGGTCAGCCAGATGCCGCCAATATGGAATCAGTTCTAAGGTGGATGGTCTAGTTTTGGCCGGATCAAAAAGCACAATAACCGGCGCGAGTTCAAAGCCGCACTCCGCCGCCGCACCATGAAGCATTTTTAGCAACGGATCAAGTAGCGCGATCCCACTGGGTTCAACAATGATCCGGTCAATCTCAGGCCGGACGCAGAGCATTTTCAGCGCGGGCAGCAGTTGCGCTGCGGAGGTGCAGCAGAGGCATCCGCCGGGCACGTTTTCGACACGCAACTTATCCGTCCCGCCCGTCTCAGCAATGAATGAAGCGTCATAACCGGTTTCACCGAAGTCGTTGACGATGACTGCGGTGTAACCGGACGACTGAGCGACAAAACGCCGTATCGCGGTGGTCTTGCCGACCCCCAGCGATCCGGCGATTAGATGGAGAGGAATGGACATGGAGTAAGGGCCTGTTGGAGTTGTGGAGTGTTGGAATAAAGAGAACATCAATACTCCTTCACTCCAGACTCCATTCTTCAGATGCCGTATTCTCTAAGAGAACACTTGGTTTTATCAACCTGCGGAGCCATCTTGGCGATCATGGCTTCTTCCGTTTCCGGAATATCGTCCTCAATCGCCATTTCCATCATGTCGAGCCAGCTTTCTTCGCGCGGATCAAGACGGTAGGCTTTTTCGTCGGCTCCCTTGCGGAGTTCTTCAAGCGCGGCCTGAACGGCGATGCGGGTGCGGTCGTAGGCCGTTTTGCCTTGCACGATTTTTTGGGAAATACGCAGTACGACTTCTGGGTGCAAGACGTAAGCCTGCGGATCAAGCGGCGCGTCCGACTCGACCAGCCAGTCGCGTAAACGCAAGGCGTCTTCGGGCGAGCGGCGAGATGCAACGTTCATCAAACGGCAGTCGTAGGCCAGCTGCTCAGCGGATACCATCGGAGCCTTGCCGCTGAGGAGCTGAACGTTCTGTACTGATTCGTTGGACCAGCAGTCGCAGACGGCGGCGGCGATGTTGCCGATCGGGCTCAGGTGGGCGCAGGCCGCCGATTTACCTTCGAGTGAAATCGGTGTTCCGGTAATGGCTTTGATGTAGACGCCTTCGTAAGCGCAATCTTTGCACGGACCGATAGCACCCTGCTCGACTGCAACCAGTGTGCGCGGAACTGTGGCGACCCGTACGACCGCCGCAAAAACTTTCGGAATCATTTTTTTGTCGGCCAGCACCATGGCGGTATTTCCGAATCCGCAAGCGCTGTCACCGGCCGGGATGACGCCGTTCTTTTTGCAGGCCGCTACCATGTGCTTCCACAGGAATTCCATGTCGCGACAGCCCAGTACGCCCAGCGCAAAAACGACTCCGGGAAGGTCAGCGTTGATTAAGGCCTCGTCGTTGAGTTCTTTTCCGCCAGTCGATTCGATGGATAGGAAATCGGCTCCGGCATCGCCTGCTTTAGCAAATACTTCCAGCATATGTTCCCAGTGGATGCCGCTACGCATGATCGGCGGACGAGAAAACTCGCGGATATCATTCGGTGTAAAACGAAGCGCGGTTTTAATGCCGTGTTTGGCCTGAGCCGCGATCAGCTTGTCGGCCAGCAGACGATTGACTTCAAGTGCCCAAGCCGGATTTAAGGTCATATCCGGAAGTGTTTCAAATTCAATCATCAGTTGCGGAACTTCCAGTTCGACCGAGCGCTGGATGACATCATCAACCATCTCCGTATAGTGAGCGATCACCTGCGGCCAGGTCTGCGCATTAATGTTCATGGCAGGCAAGGTAAAGTTGACCTCAGGGAAAACAAGGCCAGTGCCGAGTTCGAGGCCGCGCTTTGTTTTGATCGGTTTTGGGCAGCGTCCGTAAACAAACTTATCCAGGCTGCTGATTGATAGTCCATTAAACTGCTCATTGCTTTTCATCATGATCCCTCCCTTTTGTTAAACTGTGATTCATAAACCATGATTCATACGGTAGCGCTTTTACGGATATATGAATAGGAACTAATAATACTAATATATGACGATATTGCTTAATTTCATGTTTTTAATTCAAAATGCTAATATATTTTAATTTTAAATATAATTATTTTGTCATTTTCTGATTTATGCGGTGCAATAAATTTGCGGTTCCTAAACTTGCACGAACCAATTTTAAGAGACCTGCCGTTTGCTCGTCAAATAGCCTCTCTGTTCGAAAATTATCCGGTTGCAAGCAACCGAATTTACTGCCCTGTCCCTCACAGATCATAACGGCATTTTTTCATGATCGTCACCACCCAGCTTGCTCCTATCCGTCGTCTGGGTATAAAAAAAACGCTCCGGAAGTTCCGGAGCGTTTTCAATTCGTGATGTAAACCGTGCTTACGCCAAGGCTTTTTCAACAGAAGCAACAGCCTGATTGGCATCGCTGGAATAACCATCTGCACCGATTTCGTCGGCATATTCCTGAGTAACAGGAGCGCCGCCGATAAGGATTTTAACTTTGGAGTTTTTGGCTTTGAAGTGCGCAACCACTTCCTTCATGTAAGGCATGGTGGTGGTAAGCAATGCACTGAGCAGGATGACTTGAGCGCCATTATTTACGGCTTCATCATATTTTGCGACGTCGCAGTCTACGCCGAGATCCATCACATCGTAACCAGCACCCTTCACCATCATAGCGACCAAATTTTTGCCGATGTCGTGCAAATCACCTTTAACCGTACCGATGGCAATTTTGCCCAGCGGCTCATGACCACTCTTGGAGAGTAGCGGGTTGATGATGTCCAGACCAGCCTGCATAGCGCGGGCAGCGATCAGCATTTCCGGAACATAAACTTCATTACGCGTAAAACGTGCACCGATTTCGCGCATTGCCGGAATCATGGATTCCATTAAGATCGAGCCGACGTTTGCGCCAGCCGTAATTTCAGCCTGAACCAGAGCAGCAACGTCTTTGCGCTTGCCCTTCATAATCGCATTAAACAGTTCTTCATTCCGTGCCATGTGATCTCCTTGGGTTAATTTAACGATCACCACTTTACGGTAATCGTGTAAATAAAATAGGGATTTTTAAATATAAAATATAATGATCTTGCCGAAAGGCGGCTTTTTTTTTATTTATAAGCTATAAAACCGCTTTTAATCGGAGAAAAAACTATGGCTATCTTGTCTGCTGATGCGTTTAAACGGATTCAGAAGAGCTACCGTAGCTCGTACGATCTGACCATTTATGAAATCACTCCAGAAGGACACTGCCCGGATAAAAAGGACGCCATTACCAATCTGCCGGTACTGATTAATTCCCGGGCTTATGGACTTTCGGAAAGTATACGCTGGGGAGAGCCCTACATTTTTTTTCTGATTCCAAACGTAATCAGCTGGATCATTCCGCTGGCAAAAGACAATGAAGTCTTTGGCGGGCTGTCCGGCGGAGCCGTCATGACCGAGCATGATCCGTACGATCAATTAGAATCCATCAATCATCTAGCCACCGCCGGATGCTCGCGCAAAACAGCGGAGCAGTATATTCGATCTCTGCCGGTATGGCCTCAAGATCGCCCGCAAAAAGCCGCCGAATTCTTATTTGCACTGACCTGTTGCGAATTGAATTGGGACATGCTTCTGCTTAGTGAAAATCGGAAAAAAGCCTTGCGCCAGCGGCAGATCGCTGAGGAAATTCACCGGCGCAAACAAGGCTCGCGCGATCGCAGCCTGATTGATGAGGAACGCACTTTGCTGTCCCTGATGAAAGCCGGCGATCAGAAAGGCGCGCGACGCGAACTCAATAAAACTCTCGGGGCACTGTTTTCGCACAC
>CAZTEK010000135.1:0-4591 GCA_964612095.1 uncultured Verrucomicrobiota bacterium | reverse complement strand
TCCGTGTAGCAGGTGAGACCGGCACTGACTTTATCACCGGGAACAATCTGTCGGGGTCCGCCTATTACACCAACGGTACACCCACCAGCGGGAAGTGGACGAAAGGCGACTGGATTCATTTTTCACTGCAGCTGACAGGCGCGGCCAACACCAAGTTCACCAACGCGACTATTACGGCCTACAACATGTCGCGTGGATGGTCCATTGCGACGGGAGTTACGGATGTGGATCTCAGCGGCTACACCACCTTCAACACCACCAATGCGTTCAATGCAATTCGTATCCGGAATTCAACCGGTGGCGTCTTCTTGGACAATGTGTATGTGAAGGTGCAGTAATCGTATTATCCGAAAGGAAGTGTAAAAATGGACGACGGTATAAAAAAAACAGATCCTCAGGAAGCCGTCGCCGGTAGCGGGCGAATTTATAAAGTCGGTACGCTCGCCTACACGAAGGCGGCGCTGTTCGAAGTGCTCTTCTGGATGCTGCTTGGGGATTTCTGTCTCACGATGATGGAGGGGGTTTTCCCTACGGTGGTGCCTCTGCAGTTGAGGTGGGCGGGCGCGGGGGATCTGGTGGTCGGACTGGTGACCTTGAGTATACCGGCATTGCTCACGTTGGTGTTTAACCCGATTATGGCGATGCAGAGCGACCGGCACCGCGGGCCCCTCGGCCGTCGCCGTCCGTTTCTCCTCTGGTTCACGCCGATCGTCGTTATTGCGCTTGTCCTTCTTGGAACGGGTAAGCCAATCGCCCACTGGCTCGCGAACATCTTTGTTCCTGCAGGAGGATCGGCCGCCGCAGACAACCTTACGGTCATTCTGATTGGCCTGTTTTCCATCATCTTCAGCACCGGAAACATCTACATTCTTTCCGCCTACCAGTATCTTTTCAAGGATGTGATTCCCACTGAGGTGTTGGGGCGGTTTGTCGGGCTCTACCGAACCATCGGGGCTCTGGCTTCATTCGTTTTTAACCGCTACGTGGTCGGCCAGACCGAAGCGCATACCGCCCTGGTTTATATCTCCACCGCCATTCTTTACGCGGTCGCATTCTTCCTGCTTGTCTGGAAGGTCAAGGAGGGCGACTATCCCCCTCCGGAAGAAAAGAAGGGCGGACTGCGGGCTACCTACATCTCCTACCTGAAAGGTGCATTCGGGCACCCGTTTTACCTCAAGGTCTATGCACAAGGGTTCTTTTTCTGGGGCGCATGGGCTCCGTTCATGACCTTCATCATTTTTTTCGCGACCGAATCGAAACAGCCCGGTTACGCCGCATCCCTCGGACTAAGCCTCGATGCGTTCGGAAAAATTAAAGGGTGGACCGTCCTTTGTCAGGCTCCGGTTTTTCTGCTGGCCGGATGGCTCACCGACCGGTTTCATCCGTTGCGTGTGCTGATTGCCGGCGGAGTCATGACCGCCACCACCTACTTTGCCTCATTCTTTCTGGTGAATAGCGCGACGAGCTTTTTGATCCTCTGGACGCTCAATACAGTCTCTTGCGGAATGTTTCTGGCCGCGTATCTGGCTATGCTGACCCGTCTGCTTCCGGCCGCCCGCTACGGACAGTTTTTCAGCGCCAACCAGATCGTCTTTCAGGGGGGCATCATGGGATTCGCCGCTCTCGTCGGCTGGCTTATCAACACAGTCAAGGATTACCGCTGCATCTACCTCTGGTCGGGGACGATGTCCGTTTTGGGAATCATAATGGGTGTCGCCCTCTACCGTCATTGGAAACGGCTCGGCGGTGATGAGGGCTATGTGCCGCCGGAATGCAATAATCAGGAAAGAAACGTATGAGGATGAGGACGGGATTAATTATTTTAGCCGGGATGCTGGGCGGTTGCGTATGGGCGCAGGATTTCTATGTGGCACCTTCCGGGAACGATTTGAACCGCGGGACGAAGGAGAATCCGTATGCCACGCTGGAGCGAGCAAAACAGGCCGTGCGTGAATACAAGAAAAACACGGGTCGTCCTGACGGGGGTGTAACCGTTTGGATTCGCGGCGGGGACTACTGCTTCAGTAAATCGCTTGAATTCACGGGTCAAGATAGCGGACGAAAAGGTGCACCGGTGGTCTATTGTGCCTGGCCGGGCGAGAAAGTGCGTCTGCGCGGCGGATTGGATATCGATCCGGCGGCGGTTAAGCCGGTGACGGACCAGAAAATTCTCGACCGGATAGTGGAGAAGGACGTCCGGCCGCATCTTCGGCAGATTGATCTGAAGGCGCAGGGAATCACCAACTACGGGACTCTGAGTGCCCGCGGGTTCCGACGGCCCTATGTGAGCCCCGGGCTCGAATTTTTCATCAACGGCAAAGCGCAGCAGCTGGCCCGCTGGCCGGACAACGGGTTTGTGCCGATCGGCAAAGTACTTGATCCCGGTTCGATTCCTCGCGGGCTGGTTCCAACCGATAATATTGCTGAGTTTGAAAACCGGGGCGGAACCTTTCTGTATAATTATGACCGGGCTGAAAAATGGAAGCTGGCAGATGATCTGTACCTCTCCGGTAACTGGGCCTCAGCGTTTGCCGACGACACGATCAAGGTGGCTGAGATTAATTCAGAAGCGAAATCCATCCGGCTGGCTTATTCGCACCTCTACGGCATCAAGTCGGGCCCGGTTTATTGTAATTATTTTTCTCTCAATCTGCTGGAGGAGATCAGTGTGCCGGGAGAGTACTATCTCGACCGGACATCCGGCGTTCTTTATTTCTATCCGCCCGCCGAAATGAATCGGGCTGAAATTTCGGTTTCGCTGCTTGAGGAACCCCTGCTTGTGCTGGAGGGCGCATCGTATGTGCACTTCGAAAACCTGACCATCGAAATCACCCGAGGGATCGGGGTTTATATGGAAGAAGGCGAGGGGAATCTGATTGCCGGCTGTACGTTGCGGAATATCGGTCAGGTGGCGGTGGTGATGGGGCGCGGGATAAAACCCGATACGATTAACAGACACCAATTCACCGGCGAGCCGGTTGGCCGCGCGATCGGCAGCTGGCATGAGCACATTTATGAGAATTCCACCTACAACCGCCAGGCCGGAAAAGCCCACGGGGTGCTAAGTTGCGATATTTACAATATCGGCGCCGGCGCAATCAGTATGGGCGGCGGCGACCGGATCACGCTGGAGCCGGGCAGTAACTTTGTGGAGAACTGCCGGATTTACAATTACAACCGGAACGAGCGTTCGTACAAGGCGGCGGTCAATGTGGACGGGGTCGGCAACCGGATTGCACATAATCACATTTTCGATGCGCCGGATATGGCGGTTTATCTGCACGGCAACGACCACGTGATCGAGTACAACCACATTCACCATGTGATGCTGGAGAACGGTGAAGGGGGCTGGTTTTACATGGGCCGTGACCAGTCTGAGCTGGGTAACGTGATTCGCTATAATTTCGTCCACCACGTCGGCGTGCTTGACGATGGTTCGGAAGGAACCCGCACGGAGGGATCGACCGGTGCGTATCTCGATGACGGGGCCTGCGGCACGAAGATCTACCAAAATGTTTTTTATAAAACCGGGAAAGAACGCGCGGCCACGGTCATCAACGGCGGGGCGGATAATGCGATTGAAAACAATATTTTCATCGACTGCCGGTATGCGCTCTACGCCAGTTCGCTTTTCAAAGGCTGGGCGAAAAACATGCTGGCCTACTTTAAGCCCGGCGGGCTTTACCGCAACCGTCTCGAAGCGGTCAATTACCGGCAGCCTCCTTACAGTATCCGCTATCCGCAGCTTGCAGGTTATATGGATGATCTGACGCCGGAGCAGCCGAAGCGCAACCTTATGGCCCGGAATGTGTACGTGAATTGCGGTAAAATCTACCGCTGGAATCTCGATCCGCAGGTGACACTGACCAACAATCTGGAGACCATCGGCGATCCGGGATTTGTCAATGCCGCGGCGCTGAATTTCCAGCTTAAGGATGACAGCGAGGTATACAGCAAAATTCCTGAATTCCAGAGGATTCCCTTTGAGCAGATTGGTTTGTACACCAACTGCTATCGCCCGACCATTCAGCCTGTCAGCTATAATCGCGGCTCTGTCGTAAAGCGGGCTGAAGCCGGCCCGGCATCTTCGGTCGCTCCAGCAAAACTGCTGCGGGTAAACAAAGACGGTACCGTTGAGGTGATTTTGGATGTGAAAGACACACCGTCCGGAGAAATGCACGGAATCGCCACTCTCGATGGCTATCTTTTCGACGTGCGATGGGCTGACGGGGAACTTTCCCAGCTGGTGATCCATTCGAAGAAAAAAGGAACGCTGAAGCTCAAATACCGGGATGTAAGCACGGAACTGAAAACCGAACCGGAAGGTAAATACGGGTTGGACAAAAAACTCAAAGATGTCTGGTTTTAGAAAAATAAGGGAAGAGGATTGTGAACAGTCGGTTTTATATTTATTTGCTAGCGGTTGGACTGGTTTCGATCTCGCCGACCCGGCTGAGAGCGGCGGTTCCGGGCGTGGAGCCCGGTACCTCAATGGAAGTCGCCGGGTCTTCCTTGCAGCCGGCCAATCCATCGGCAGCTTTTATTCAGCGAACGATGAAGCAACTGAGCGATTCAACGCCGGAGCATCCGG